>JAPOIC010000205.1 GCA_029979145.1 Opitutaceae bacterium | reverse complement strand
GTGCTGCTGGATTCTTCGCTGCGCTCAGAATGACAGGATCAGGATGATCCGGGACGGCAGGACATGGCAGCATTCGTCCCGGAAAAACAGAAACCCCGGGACCTTGCGGTCCCGGGGTTAAAGTGGGGGTGGGCGTTCGCCACGCGCTCTTTCCCTGTGGCACACCATTTGGCGCTCTCGCTTTCGCGGGCTGGGTGCTCCCCGACGCCACTCAACGCGGCATGCGCTGATTTCGGTCTCATGGCGGGACCGTCCCTTCCGTTGCCGGCTGGGATTTTTTGAGTGAGGCCTCTTCGCCCGGTTCGGACACCCCCTGCCGGGGGCGGCACGCCGGACGGGGTGCAGACACGCCTGCAATCCGTCGATCTATTCGCGTCGGCACCGTGACCGCGGGGACGGCGCCGGATGGTTACCGGCCGTTGGCCCTGCGTTACGGGTCTGACCTCTTAACTCTCAGGTTGCGTTCGTCTTGCAGTGGGGTGATGTGCTTTTCACACCGCCCTCGGAGGAGGTTGACGGGCTTTGCCCGGCCCGCTCACTCCCCGCGACCCCGGCTCCCTTGCGCGCCCCGCTTCCGCTGAAGCCGGGCCTTTTGGCGGGGTGGTCCCGCCGGGATCCGTTGGCGCGTCCTGGTCTGCGCAGTAGCAACCGTAACCCTCTGGGTAACTGCGTCGGTGAACGGGTCGAAACGTCCCGTGAACCTGACTCGGCTCGCACGCGGTTTCTAATCGCGCCTCGCCGCTCAGTTCCTGAGTTCGTGAGAACCGCCGGTCACGACACCGGCGGCGGAACTGGTGACATATGCCTGCCGCGCACGGCGAACCACGCGCAGAGGGGCGGCCGGCACCAGTTGCCGACGGCCTTTCCCCGGTCACCCGGGATTATCCCAGTCGCGCCCTCGACCGGCCGTTTCAGGCGGTCGCACTGCGACTGTTCTATCAAGGAACGTGTCGAAGGTGTAACGGCTCTTGGGCTTTGGAAAGGGATTGTTCTGCACAACTTCTGCACCGGTGAAATCGGTGAATATCTTGTGCGCAAAGTCATTCACGGGTTGTTCACATTTTCGACGACCCGGGTCCAAGTGCGGGATTGCGTGGCGGCGGGCAGGCGGCACGGTCTTCGGGCATCCATGGATCCGCTGGCCCTGCCTATTTACGAACTGGAGTCCGACCTCATCGCGGCGCTGCGCGACGAGGGCCGGGTCGTGGTGCAGGCGCCGACGGGTTCGGGTAAGTCGACTCAGCTGCCCAAGATGCTCCTGAAGCATGGGCTGGCCGAATCGGGCCAGGTGGTCGTGTTGCAACCCCGCCGGCTGGCGACGCGGATGCTCGCGAAGCGCGTGGCCGAGGAGCTGGGCACGGGATTTGGCGAAATTGTCTGCTATCAGATTCGCCTGGAGTCGCGCGTGTCGGCGGCGACGCGGATCAAGTTCGTGACCGAGGGCGTGCTGCTGCGCCAGATGGCGGCGGATGCGTCGTTGCGGGGCATCAGCGTCATCGTGTTCGACGAGTTTCACGAACGGCACCTTTACGGCGATATCACGCTGGCGCGGGCGCTGCAAATTCAGCGCAGTGCGCGCCCGGACCTGCGCATCGTGGTGATGTCGGCCACGCTCGATACGGTGGTCTTGAAGAACTACCTCTCGCCGTGCTGCGTGCTCACGTCCGAGGGACGCACGTTTCCGGTGAATGTCCAATACCTGCCCAAGGCGGTGGATTTCGAGGCCGAGCCGGTTTGGGACGTCGCTGCGACAGAGTGCGAGCGCGTGGCGGCAGAGACGACCGGCGACCTGCTCGTATTCATGCCCGGTGCGTATGAGATCAGTCGGACGGTGCAGGCAATTGAGGCGCGGCGAACGCTGCGGGACTTTGCGTGTTTTCCGCTGCACGGTGAATTACCGCCGGAGCAGCAGGACCGGGCGGTCGAGCGAGGCGCGGGGCGCAAGCTCATCGTTTCGACCAATGTGGCCGAGACCTCGCTGACGATCGATGGAGTGACAGCCGTGATCGACAGCGGTCTGGCGCGCGTCGCGCGGTTCGATCCGCATCGGGGAATCAATACGCTGCTGGTCGAAAAGATTTCAGCGGCGAGCGCCGACCAGCGGGCGGGTCGCGCCGGTCGCACGGCGCCGGGCGTATGTGTCCGGCTCTGGACCGAGCGCGAGCACGGCAAGCGTGCGCCGCAGGAACTGCCTGAAGTGCGACGGCTCGATTTGGCGGAGGTGGTGCTGACGCTGAAGGCGAGCGGTATCGATGATGTGGTGGGATTTCCGTGGATTGAGCCGCCGGAGGCGAAGGCGTTGGAGAAGGCGGAGAATCTGTTGGCGGACTTGGGGGCGATCGCGGCCAGTCCGGCGCGCGCGGAGCGCACGCCCCACCGGGTGATCACAGAAACCGGGCGGCGGATGCTGCGGTTTCCGGTGCATCCCCGCTATGCGCGCATGTTGCTGGAGGCCGAACAACGCGGCTGTGTGCGGCCGGTGGCGCTGATGGCGGCGCTGACGCAGGGGCGGAATTTTCTCCTGCGCGGCGTGCCGAAGCAGGTGGAGCAGTCGCGCGAACGCGTGCTGGGCGAGGAGCACGAAAGCGACTTTCTCTTGTTGATGCGCGCTTGGCGGGAAGCCGACCTCGCGGGTTACCGGATCGAAGCCTGTCGAGACTTGGGCATTCACGCGCAGGCGGCGCGGGCCGTGGGGCCGTTGTTCACCCAGTTTCTGAAAATTGCCGAGCGGGAGGGGCTGGACACAACGAACCATGCCGTGCCGGAGGCCGAGCTGCGGCGCTGCGTGTTGGCGGGGTTTTCGGATCAGCTGGCCAAGCGGCTCGATGCGGTGACGTTGCGGTGTGAACTGGTGCACGGCCGACGCGGCGTGTTGGCGCGCGAGAGCGTGTGCCAGCGGGCGCCGCTTTTCGTGACCGCAGAAATTACCGAAGTCGGTGGTCGCGGCGGTGAAGTGAATACGCTGCTGAGTCTGGCGACCACGATCGATGAAGCGTGGTTAGGCGAGATGTTTCCGGACGATTACGTGTCCGCGACGGGCGTCGTCTATGACGAGTCGGCCAAACGCGTAATCGCGCGCCGAGAGCGTCGGTTCCGTGACTTGGTGCTGGAGGCAAAAGTCAGCGGCGATGAAGTCCCTGCGGATGCCGCCGCCGCCTTGCTGACCAAGGAAGTGGCTGCGGGCCGGATCAAACTCGAGGCCTGGGATGAGGCGGTGGAGCAGTGGATCACGCGGGTGAACCGGCTGGCGGAATGGTTTCCTGAGTTGGAAGTTAGTCCAATTACGACGGCGGACCGCGCGACGGTGATCGAACAGCTGTGCTATGGCGAAGTCTCCGCCAAGGCGCTGCGGGACAAGGCGGTGATGCCCGCCTTGCGCGACTGGCTCACGGCCGAGCAGCTGGCGGTGTTGGATGTCTATCTGCCGGAACGCTTGGTGATGGCCAATGGCCGGCGTTCGCGCCTGACCTACGCCGCCGAGGGGCCGCCGGTGCTCAGCGCGCGCATTCAGGAACTCTACGGTATCGAGGGAAAATTCACGCTGGGGCAGGGGCGCGTGCCGGTGAAGATCGAGGTGTTGGCTCCGAACCAGCGCCCGATCCAAGTCACCGACGACTTGACCAATTTTTGGCGCGAGCAGTATCCCAAAATCAAAGCCGAGCTTTCCCGCCACTACCCGCGCCACGAGTGGCGCTGAACCTGATTAGCGCTTGCCGCGCTTCTTTTTGCGGGCGCCGTGGGCGTCGATGTTGAGGTAGGTCTTGTTGAGCATCTGGCTTTCGTAGAGTTCGAGGAGCCTGATGCCTTCGCGGGGCTTGATCATGTCCTGCCGCGTGGCCTCGTCGACCTGGCGCTTCATGCGGCGGCAGAGGTCCTCCTGGCGGTATTGCACGCCCTCAATGACATCGCCGATGCGGGAGCCGTTGAGGGTCTCCTCGATGTAGAAGCCGTTGTGCTCGTCGTCTTCGAGGAAGACGTGCACCTCGTTGACGCGGCCGAAGAGGTTGTGCAGGTCGCCCATGATGTCCTGGTAGGCGCCGACCATGAAGGCGCCGACATAGTAGGGCTGGCCTTCCTTGAAGGGATGCAGCGCGAGGGTCT
>JAPOIC010000127.1 GCA_029979145.1 Opitutaceae bacterium | reverse complement strand
CCTGCCTCGCCGAGACGATTCTTGAATTCTTCCGCACCGGCCAACCGCCGGTCGCCGCCGCGGAGACGATCGAGCTGATCCGTTTCATCGAGGCCGCCAACGAAAGCCGCGCCCACGACGGCCGCAACGTCTTGATGTGACCGCCCCCAGAGGCCACCCCACCCCCTCCCCTTTCGCCCCGATCCGTTAGTAACGTATTATATTACAACCATCCGCCCGCACCCTGCCGGTGCCGTCTCCTCTGAAACCAGGCCCGGCCAAGGGCGTTTGTAACATAATACGTTACTTAATGGGTTGGGGTCATTGACGTTTTGGATTCTCCACCCCCATGGACATTTCAATGCAGGCAGGTCGGCTGCGGATCGACGCGGGGCCGTTTTCGCTCGGGCCGGGCAAGCCGGCGCTGAGGCTTGACGGCGAGACCGTGACTCTACGAGCCGCCGGAGATACCAGGGCGGGGAAGCGGCGGACGTTGCGTTGGGTCGGTCGCGGCGTGGAGCTCGTGCAGGTCTTTGCGCGGGAAACCGCCGGGCGCACGCGAGTGACCTGCACGCTGCACCGCACGGCGAAGACGCCCGCGGTGTTGAATGATGTCGTGCTCTTCGCGTCGCGTCGCCTTGGCTTGGGCCCGCACCCGGAGCACACGCGTATTCTGGAGCAGAACGCATATTTTGGACGCGTGCGCACGCCGCGGCAGATGGCCACGGGCAGCGACGGGCTCAAGGCTACCGACGGCACCACCGGCGCGTTCGTCAGCCAATGCGTGACACTGTTCTATCATCCCGCCGAACGCGCCGCGCTGCTGTTGGGTTTTGAAACCATCGACCGCTGGCTGCCGCAGATCAGCGCGCGCATAACCGCGCAGGCGGGCGGCGATTTCAACGGCATGGATAACGTCGACGGTGGTTCCGCGCGCACCAAGGCCGACACCTCGCTCGCCACCGGTCGCACGCCGGCATTTCGCGAATTCACCGTCAGCTTTGACGGCGGCGACTATGCGCTCGAACCCGGCGAGGCCCTGGCGCTCGGCGACTTCGTGCTCGAGACGGGACGAGATCCGTTTGCGCTGCTCGACGCGCATGGCCGGCGGCTCAAAACCCGCAACCGCCTCGGCGACGCGCCCAAGCCTTTTGCCAACTGGTGCAGCTGGTATCCCGACCGGCTCGCCGTGACGCAGGAGCGCGTCGTTGCCACCGCACAGGCTGCCCGGACCCGCAACCTGCACGACCTCGGCCTACGCTACCTGCAGCTCGATCTCGGTTGGGAGCAGGACAACGTGCCGACTTTCTTCGAGCCCAACGCCAGCTTCGCCCGCGGGCTCGCCTGGCTCAGCGCGCAGCTGCGCGAGCACGGCTTCGACCTCGGCGTCTGGGTAGGTGTGCTGTGTATCGCGGAAACGCATCCCGTCGCCCGCGACCACCCGGAGTGGCTGCTGCGCAATGCCTCAGGCAAGCCGCACCGCAGCTACAACTGGTTCTGGGAGCCCTTCTGCCCGATCCACGCACTCGATGTCTCGCACCCCGGCGCGCAGCAGTGGCTGAAGGAGAACTTCACCAAGCTCGCCGAGCAGGGCGTGCGCTTCGTGAAATGGGATTTCGCGAGCGTCGTCACGGACCGCGCCCTGCGCTCGCGGCACAACCCGCGCCTGGTCAACGCGCGTTCCCGCGAAGCCGTGCGCACCGCCTTCCGCATCGCGCAGGACGCCCTCGATTCGCAGGGAGTGAAGGCCGACATGATCGACTGCTCGGCCACGGACCTCGCCGCCGCCGGCATCGCGTCGGTGAACTATGTCAACATGGACACCGGCAACTCCGGGCTCGGTTGGCGGCACCTGCGCGAAGTTTACACGTCCTTCGCCTGTCACCTCTACAAGCGCCACTGGGCGCTGCTGCAGCCCTCATGCCTCGTGGTCGGCTTGCCCGGCACGCTGGAGGAAGCGCGCATTCGCGCGACCGCCACCTTCATGGGCGCCGGACACGTGGACCTCGGCGACGATTTGAAGACGCTGCCGGAGGACCGCTGGGCAGTGCTGCTCGCGTCGCTGCCACCCAACAACACGCCGGCGCGGCCCGTGGATTTGTTTGAGCCGATCGCAACCGGCACGCTCCCGTATCTGCCCTTGATCAAGGCGCAGCCGATGCCGCCTCCGCACGTCGAACCGGATCCTGCCGGCGCCTGTGTGTGGGCGCTGCCGGTAAGGACAGAGTGGGACGAATGGACGCTCGTCGCGTTCTTCAACTGGACTGAACCACCCGTCGAGGACGGCTCGGGAGTGAATGTCGCCCGGCGATTCCGCGTGGACTTCACGCGTCTCGGCCTGCCGAAGGCCGCTCAACTCTGGGCCTATGAATTCTGGTCCGGTCATTTCCTCGGCACCGTGCCGCGCGCGGAGCAACCCGCCGACACCTACCGGCATCCCGGCGATTTTGGACATCCCGTGCTCGAGTCGCCTCCCGGCACGCTCGACATCGGCTTCCACGGCCCGGCGGTGAAGCTCCTCGTGCTGCGCCGCCCGCGCAACCACCCCTGGCCCCTCGGCACCACCTTTCACCAAAGCGGCGGCCGCGAGCTCAGCGACGTGAAGTGGAACGCCAAGACCCGCACCCTTTCCGGCAAGCTCCACCGCCCGCCTAGGGAGAGCGGCTTCATCGCCATTGGCGTCCCCGGCGAGTCCGCGCCGCGCAGGCTGCCCGTGGTCACCTCAGGCAAGGTCACCGCCTGGTCGATCACCTTGCCTTGATCGTCAAACCGCGTCACCCTCCCCTTATTAGGCCATGAGCACCCGCGCCCTGAACATCTACCCCACCCTCCCCGCGCAGCCCGACGCCGACATGATCGCGCGCTACCGGGAAGACGGCTATCTGGCGTTCCTGTCGGCACTCACGCCCGAGGAGGTCAAGGCCGCCTCCAATGGCATCAACGAACTGGTGCACAAGTATGCCTTCAACGACGCGCTCACGGAGCACGTGCAGACCCAGAGCAAAAGCGGATCCCAGAACAGCGGTGGACTGCTCTTCCGCAGCAAGACCTCTGATTTCCATTTCCAAGTCGAAAGCCAATACGTCGCCCGGCCCGACCGGCTCGACGAGCTCGCCGATAACATCCGCAAGTTCCAGTCCTACGACATGGAACTGCCGATCTACGACTACATCGCGCACCAGCACCCGAAGTTGCGGGCGCTGCTCGGCGCGATTCTCGGCGAGGACTACGCCCCCTACTCCAGCATGGCCCTGTGCAAGCCCGCGGGCATCGGCGCGGCGAAACCGTGGCACCAGGATCTCGCGTATTTTTCCGTCAACCGTTTCGACGGCGTGGCGGGCATCTGGATCGCACTCGACGAGGCCAAGGTCGACAATGGTTGCATGCACGTGATCCCCGGTGGCCACCACCACGGTCCGCGCGAGCATTACTGGTCGAAGGTCGATTGCGAAATCACCACTGGCAGGGTCGAGACCGCGCAGAGCCTGCCCATCGAGCTGCCGCCGGGCGGCCTGATGGTGTTTGACGGCATGCTGCCGCACGAGACGCCGCCCAACCGCTCCAACCGCCGTCGCCGCGCCCTGCAGTTCCACTACCGCAGCGCCGCCACCCAGATCGTGCCGCGCGCGGAGCACCGGGCGAAGTTCACCGCACCCGACGGCATGTTCATCGGCTGCGATTACTCGAAATTCGAGACGGCGAGTTGAGGTGTAGGGCGGAATCGCTGATCCCGCCTTGAGCACGCATCACTAGCGGCGGCGGGGTCGGCGACCCCGCCCTACATCAATCAGGACGACAGTGAAGGGAACACCGCACGCAGTTGTTCCAAGCGCGCGACGCCGTCGCGCTGGTCGGGCAGCAGGTAGGCGACCTCGGTCCACGCAGCGAGCGTGGTGCCTGAGACGGACGGGCATGGTCAGTTCGCGTGGGCCACGATGCTGAGGCATCGGGCGGCGCGCGGGTCAGGGGTAAAACCAAGCCCGGGCGCGGTGGGCAGCGGCAAGACGTCGCCGCGGGGCTTCTGCGCGTCGCCGAGCAGCGAGTCCGCCAGGAACTGCGGACCGTTCAACGCGCAGGGTCGCGTCATCCCGCTCCACGCAAAGAGCTCCATGGCACCGGCGAGGGAGAAATCGGGATCTGTCAGGCCCGAACCCAGCACCAGCAGGCCGCGGTCGAGGAGCTGATTCACGATCTGCACGCTGGGCCAGAGGCCGGCGTTGCGCGCGGGTTTCATCGCGATGCCGTCGAGCATGTCGAGCGCGATGAACTCGGCGGCCACCTCGGGTGCGAGGATGCCCTCGTCCATCAGCACGGGCAGCGCACCCTGTTTCTTCAATGCTTGGTAGCCGCGTATCTGCGTCGGCGGCAGCGGCGACTCGAAAACATCCACGCCCGCGTCGCACAGTTTCGGCGCGATGGCCAGCGCCTGCTCCGGCGTGTAGCCGGTGTTGGCGTCGGCCCAGAGAAAACCGTCGGGCGCGAAGGCCCGCACGCGGCGGGCGAGTTCGAGGTCGTAGTCGGCGGACTGCGGCGCGCCGACCTTGATGTTGAAATTGCGATAGCCGCGCGCGCGGCCCTCGGCCAACTGCTGTTCCACCGTTTCGCGTTTCGGCGAGGCGACGGTCCAGCTTAGCACTAACTCCTCACGCGCGGGCCGGGTCGGCGCAAACAACTGCCATGCCGGCACGCCGCGCTGTTTGCCCGCGAGGTCGTGACAGGCGAGATCGAGGGCGGCCTTGGCCAGCGGCTGGCCGACGGAAAATGCCGGGCGGATCGCGGTGTTCATTGCCGCGTGCAGACCGGCGAAATCCGCGGGGTCGCGGCCGATGAGCAGGTCGGCGAGATAGAACTCGATGGTGGAGAGCACGCTCTCCGGCGTCTCGTAGGTCCACGACGGCACAGGCACGGACTGGCCCCAGCCCTCGCGGCCGTCGGCATCCATCAGGCGCACGAGCACCGAGGGGCGTGTCACGCGGCCATCGGGTCCGGGTTTGAAGAACTTGAACTCGCCGGCGACCGCGTAGTCGTAACGGCCGAGTTCGACGCGGATGATGGGGGTCATGTTGGTTGCGAGTTGGGCGCGCCGGTCCCTCGGCGCGCTGATTAAGCGGAGGGCGCGTTCAAGCGGACCGAGGGACCGGCCCGCCCACCTGTCAGGCCTTGTGCCACGGGTTGAGCGCGGGGTTGCGCTGGTAGCGTTCGTGGATCGACTGCAGGTAATCGAACGAGCGCTTCGCGGTGAGGTAGGCGTCGCCGCCGAGATCGTAGGCCTGCGAAATGATCGGGCCGGTGTAGCCTTTCTGCCAGAGGAGCCCGAGCGCGGCGGCGATGTCGATATTGCCGTCGTCGATTGGACGCGAGCGAAACGGCGTGGCCGGTTCGCGCCAGCCGCTGAGCACGGCGTAGTAACCCAGGTTTTCCATTCCGGGCTGCGCGAGGAGTTCGTGAAAATCCGGTTCGCCTTGGTGAAAGAAGGCGTGGAAGGCCGCGATGCCGGGCTTGATGGTCTTGGCCTCTGCCTCGCGCAGGGCGCGGAGCTGGGCGGCGCTGGTGTCGATCATGAACCAGATGTGGTTGTAGAGATTCGCGCTGAGTCCGCGCGCGGTGACGTGCGCGTCCACTTCGCGCAGCATGGTGACGGTGCGTTCCCAGTGACGCACCTCGGCCTTGGCCGAACCGGCCTCGCGGTAGTCGGGCGTGCCGGCCTTGCCCGGGTTGCTGGCAATCGTGAAGTTGACGAAGGCCCTGGGGTTGATTGCGGCGAGGCGGTCGCACATGCGCTTCGTGCGCTCCACCTCGGCGTCGAACTTCGCGTGCTCGTCGTCGGTGATGCCGCGCGCGACGATATACATGCCGAGCGTCTTGAGCCCGCTGGCGGCGTAGGCGGCGCCGAATTCATCCCACGACTTGTCGTCGTCCGGCTCGAGCGGGTGCAGCTCGTAACCCGTGTAGCCGATGTCGGCGGCGATCGCCAGGCGCGTGCGGAACGGGTAGTGCCGCCGGTGCATGGCGAAGTGATTGTTGAAGAGAACCAGCTCGTTGGGGAAAGCCATGACGGAAATCAGTTGGGGATGCGGACGGCCTGCTGCGTGCGCGCGGAGGCGAGCAGCGCGTCGAAGACGCCTTGAATGCGCAGGCTGTGGTCCAAGGTGCTGGACGGCGCGCGGTCCTCACGAATCGCGGCGGCGAGGTCGTAAACCGAGAAGGTCAGTGTGTCGTCCCACCCCGGCGCGGCGTCGGGCAGCACGGTTTCCTTGAGGTCTTCCGCGCCACGG
>JAPOIC010000219.1 GCA_029979145.1 Opitutaceae bacterium | reverse complement strand
ACGAAGAGTCGGAGGATTTCGATTCGTCCTGCTTGGATTGGTCCGACTTGGAGTCCTGCGGCTGGTTTTGGTCCTGATCCTGTTGTTGCTGCTCGTCCTGCTTTTGCTCGTCCTGTTTGTCGTCCTGCTCGGGTGGCGGTGGTGGCTTTTGCAGCAGGGCCTCAAGCTCTTGTTTCAGTTTCGGCCAGTCGGCGGTCTTGGCGTCGAGGCTGGCCCCTTGGTCGACGGCGCGCAGCGCGTCGCGCACGGGACCTTCGGGCACGGGATGTTTTTCGGTTTGAAGCTTCTGGCCCCAGGTCACGGTTTCGCGGGCGAGCTCGGCCCAGTCGCGGCCCGAGGCGGCCTCCTGGACCGAAAGACGACTAACGATCTTGCCCAACGGCGAGAGTTCGGGGGCCTTCTCCGGCTCGGCGCTAACGAGAGGCTGGGGCAGGGCCAGCAGCAAAGCGAACAACGCCAACGCGGTGGCACCTGAAGTCACCTTGAGGTCCCGCGGGCGCGGGCGCACCGGAAACTCCAACCAAAAACTGAGCAAGAGGAACACCAGCGCCGGCGCGAGCGCCCACTGGAAACGCTCGACGCGGCGCACGGTGTGCTTGTCGACAAACTCACCCTTGCGGCCGGCCTCGACGGTTTCCTTGATCAAGGCGGCCAGGTCGAGCCAGGTGCTGGCGTCGCGGTAGACGCCACTCGTCGACTGGGCCAACTGCTCAAGCGTGCCGGACTCCAATTTCGAAAGCACCACGGCGCCACGCTCATCCTTCACGAAGGCGCTGTTGCCGTCGGGAATCATGGCCCCGGCGGACGTGCCGATGCCGAGGCAGAGCAGGCGGATTTTCTTTTCCTGCAGGGCCGGCAGGGTCTGTTTCCACTCATCGTCGCTGGCCTCGCCGTCGCTCAGGGTGATGAGGAACCGGTCCGCCGACGTGCTCGCGGTGAACGCCTCGACGGCGGTGTCGAGCAAGGCGCGGTAGTTGGTGCCGCCCTCCGGCAGGTAGTCCGGATCCAATGCGGGGAGAAACTCGCGCAAGATTTCGTAGTCGGCACTCAACGGGCTTTGCAAAAAGGCCGTGCCGGAAAAGACGATCAGGCCGACGCGTTCGCCCTCGAGTTTCTCGAGCAGGCTGTTGATGAGCAATTTGGCGCGCGCGAGCCGGGACGGTTTGATGTCTTCCGCGAGCATCGATTGCGAGAGGTCGACGGCGAGGATGATTTCGCGCGACTGATCGAACACGGGCTCTTCCAGATCGCCCCATTGTGGACGGGCCAGAGCGACCGTGGCGCACATCAGGCCGAGCCACAACCAGACCCGCGCGCGGCGGCGACGGGTCGCGCCAGGGCCGCGGAAGAGGAGGCGGCGACTGCCGGCCTCGGCCTGCATGATCTTGGGATGAAAGGCCGCGCCCGTGCGGCCGCGTTGAAAGAGTTCCCATGCGAGGAATCCCGTCGGCACCACGAGCAGGAAGAGGAGATGCGGCCAGGCAAAGCTCATGCGGCGGCCTCCTGGCGTCCGGGCAGACGGGCGAGCAAGGCGCCCAGAAACAACGCGGCAAGCCCCGGGACGGCCGGCCAGGTAAAGAGCTCGGTCGTGACGAGGTAGCTCTTGGCTTGGAATTCGAGCTTCCGGGACTTGTCGATTTCAGTGAACGCCTCCTCCACGGTGTCGCTGTCGGCGGCCCGGAAGTAATGTCCCCCGGTGCTGCGCGCGATCTCGAGCAACGCCTGTTCGTCGAGGATGGACGGCACTTGATGATAGCCGAGCACCTCGCCGGTCTGGTTGTTCATGATGGGCATGGGCACGTAGCCGCTGCGACCGGCGCCGATGGTGTAAACCGGAACCCCGCGGGAGGCCGCGATGGCGGCGGCCTGCTCCGGATTGAGCGCGCCGCGGTTGTTCGCGCCGTCGGTGAGGAGAATAACGAAGGCGCCTTGACGGCGGCCTTGGTCTTCGCGCGCAGCTTGTTCGAGGCGCGTCAGCGCGATCCCAAGTCCGTCGCCCAGCGCGGTGCCGTCCTCAATCAGGCCGACGCGCAGGCGTCCGGTCTGTTTTTCCAGCCAGGCGTGATCGAACGTGAGCGGTGCCAAGGTGTAGGCCTGACCGGCGAAGACGACGATGCCGATACGGTCGTTGGGCCGGTCCTTGATGAAGGCTTGGATGACGGGCTTCACGGCTTGCAGCCGGTTGATGCGCGAGCCGTGCGTCTCGTAGTCCTCGGCCAGCATCGAACCGGAAAGGTCGATTGCCAGCATGATGTCGTAGCCCTTGGTGTTCACTTCGCGGCGATCCTCGACCCGTTGGGGACGGGCGAGGGCAACGATCACGAGGCAAAGTCCCACGGTGGCGAGAATCGCCGGCCAGCGCGAGGCGGCGGTCAGGGACGGCCGATGCCAGGCCGCGGCGAAGGGTACGACGAGCACCGACACGCGACGCCGGCCGCGCAGCCAGATCAGCAGCGGCAGGATGATGAGCGCGAGGAACCAAAGCGGTTCGGCAAAGGTGTAGGGCCCAAAGTTCATAGCAGCGTCGTGGCCCTCATGCGGGCGTGGAAAAACTTCACTAGGGCATCGAGCCGGTTTTCCTCGGTGCCGACGACCAAGCGGGACAACGGATCAGGGAAAAGCGCGTTCCAGCTTTCCTCGCGTTGACGGCGCCAAGTGGCATGGGCGGCGCGCTCGGCGGCTGAACCTTCCAACGTCACGAGTCGTCCGGCCGTTGGATCATAGGCGGCGAAGAGGCCGTTGGCTGGAAGTTCGCGCTCCCACGGGTCGTCCACGCGGAAACCCATGGTTTGGTAGCGTCGCTGCATGACGAGCCAGCCGTCGGGTTGAGGCCGGGGCGCAAAGTCGCCGAGCCAGATGAGCACGCTGTGTTTGGGTGCGGCGCGGGAAAGGAGGCGCCACGGGATGTCGACCGGTGCGGCGGTGTGCGCGTCGGGCGCAGGCTGAGAGAGGAGGGAAGCGGCAGAATGAAGGATGGCGCCGCGGCCGCGCACGGGCTCACGGAAAACATGGCCGCCCGGTGCGGCGTGCACGAAGCCGACGCGGTCGCGATTCACCGCGCCGAGCAGCATGACGAGGCCGGCGAGTTCGAGTAGCGCCTCGCGCTTGGTCTGGGCGCCGGAGCCGAAGTTGAGGCTGGGGGTGTCCTCGAAGACGATGAGCAGGGTGACCTCGCGCTCCTCGACGAATTTTTTGCGGTAGGGTTCGCCGAGCCGCGCGGTGACGTTCCAATCGATATCGCGCACGTCGTCGCCGAATTCGTAGCGCACGACCTGGTCGAACTCCATGCCGCGGCCGCGGAAAGCCGAGCGGTATTCGCCGCTAAGCACGTTCTCCACGGCGTGGCGCACCCGCCACTCCAACTGGCGGAGCAGCGCGAGCGGATTGGAACTGGCGAGGTCCAGCGGCACGATCAGCTGGCGGGCACGGGGGTGCGCTCGACGACCTGGGCCACGATCGCGTCGGCGGTGATTTCCTCGGCCTCGGCCTCGTAGGTCAGGCCGATGCGGTGGCGGAGCACGTCGGGTGCTACGTCTTGGATCAGCGCGGGGGAGAGGTAGTCTTGGCCGCGCAGCCAGGCGAGCGCCTTGCCGGCTTGGTAGAGCGCGAGCGAGGCGCGCGGGGAGGCGCCGAAATTGAGGTAACGCTTCTTACCCGCTTCGCCCTCGGCCAAGGCACGCGTGCCGCGGACGAGGGAGAGGATGTAGCCTTGGACGGCGGCGGACACATGCACGGCGTCGACCTGTGGGCGCAGGGAAAGGAGCTCGTCGCCATTGGAGACGGCATTGAGTGCGGGCTGTTTGGTCACTT
>JAPOIC010000061.1 GCA_029979145.1 Opitutaceae bacterium | reverse complement strand
CATCGACGTTGATCCAGCGCACCGTCGTGCCCTCCGGCCGTTGCGACGCACAGAGTTGCTCGACATCGCTGGACTCCTCTAGGCGCAGTTTGTCGGCGTCGTAGTCATACCACTGCACATGCACCGTTTCCGGCGCCGGCGGCTGGTCGATGGTTTCAAACGACTCGATGCCGGGCCGCGTGCCCGGGGCCGTGACATGCACCGGACGCTTGCGGTGAACCTGCGGCAGATGGAGGCCTGCGGCCAGCCACTTGCCGATGAGGTCGGATGCGCGTTTCACCGGATCAGGGGCACCGGTCGCACCGCGCACCGGATCGGGCTGCGAATTCTCCATGGTGCCTCAAGGTTGAGGCAATCGTCGCTTTGGGCCGAGGCAAATCATCCGGCTTGTGCCCCCGCGCCCAACGGCTTGGCTCGGTGTATGCCCGAACTCGCCGAAGTGGAATTCTACCGCCGCCGCTGGCACGAAGTCGCCGCAGGGCGTCGAATCACGGTGGTTCAGACGCACGATCACAAAAAAACATACCGCAGCGCGCCGGCCGCGCCGCTGCGGAACGCCCTGACCGGCGCGCGCCTGCTCGACTCCGCCACGGCCGCGAAGCAGATGCTCTTCCGCTTCAGCGGCGGCGCCTGGCTCGGCGTGCATCTCGGCATGAGCGGCGAACTCACAGTCCACCCGGTCAACTATATTCAGGGCAAACACGACCACTTGGTCCTGCGCACCTCCCGTCACACCCTCGTGTTTTCCGATCCGCGGATGTTCGGCAAATTGGAATTCGCGCGAGGACCGGACGCACCGGCTTGGTGGACGCGCATTGCCCCCGCCCTGCTATCGACGGAATTCACTGCGGACACCGTGGCCGCTTTCCTGCGCCGGCGCGCCAAGGCTCCGATCAAGGCCGTTTTGCTCATGCAGGAACGCTTCCCCGGCATCGGCAACTGGATGGCCGACGAAATCCTTTGGCGCGCGGCCCTGCACCCTAGGCGGGCGGCCGGATCGCTCACGCCGGCGGAAACCCGGGTGTTGCGGCGCGAGTGCCGCCAGGTCGCGCGGCAAGCGTTGCGCGCCATCGCCGGCCAAGGCGGCCCGCTGCCGCCGGACCTGAACGTCAACATTCCCAATACGTGGTTGTTCAATCACCGCTGGACCGACGGCGGCCTGTGCCCCCGCACCCATGTGCCGCTCATCCGCGAAGAGATCGGCGGCCGCACCACGTGCTGGTCGCCCGGGCGGCAGCGGCTTAAGTCCTGACCGCCACTTCGTATTTCTTGCGGTAATCGCGCGGCCCCAGCCCCATGTGCCGGCGAAACAGCCGGCTGAAGTGCGCCGCGTCGGCAAAGCCCAATTCCAGCGCGACTCGGGTGGCGGAATTTGCCGGGTCGAGCAGCAGCGCGCAGGCGCGCTGGATCCGCCGCCGCTGGTAATATTCCTGCGGCGACAAACCCGTCACCTGACGAAACCGTCGGCTGCCATGGTCGGGCGTCACCGGCCAGCGCCTGAGCAAGGCGTGCAGATCGAACATCCGTGCGTTGTCCACGGCCGTTTCAATTTCCTCGATCACCGACCAAACCATTTCGGGGAATTCATCCCGCTCCGCCGTGGCCGCCCGCGACAGGCGCACGAGCACCTTGAGCAGAGCCGCTTTCAACAGCAGCTGCGACGGCTGCGCCCGCGCGAGTTCTTCGCGGATGTCTTCCAACTCCGCCTCAATCACCGCCGCATCCCGCGCGGTTAGTTGCAGCACCGCCGGCTTCGGCGGCCTCGGGCGGCGAAACAACGCCTGCGCCAGAAAGAGCGGCACCAGTCCCCGTTCGGCCCACTGCTCGCGCCAACCCGCCGCGATCCATTCGGCCAGGTAGTAGAGGTTGATCACCTCCATGCCCGAGGCGCCCGCAAACCCGTGCACGCCGCCGGGCGGCACGATGACCACGGAGCCCGGCGACAGCGTTTGCACGCCCTCCGCAGTCAAATGCCGCGCCTTGCCGCGACGGACGAACGACACCTCGTAGTAGTCGTGATCGTGCGGGTCGATGTCGCCGGGCACGGGCAGCCACTCCACGTTGAGCGGATGCGAGGCGCTGAGACGCACCACGTCCTGATTAATGGTGTAGGCGGCCTGTATGCCGGAATCGTTCAACTAATTCCCTTCGGCATTCAAGCGCCAATCCGGGCCTTCTGCTAACCTTGCATTGTGGACCCCGACTACCCCCTCTCTCCCGAGCAAATCGCAAATTACCGCCGCGACGGTTTCATTCAATTGAAAGGCGTGCTGACCGGCGACGAACTGACCGCCATGCGCAACGCCGTGGCGGGCGCGGTGAAGGAAGAGTCCGTCAACGAGGATCCCAATCGCGTGAAGTCCAGCTACGAGCAGATCTTTATCCAGAAGGTCAACCTCTGGACCCGGCACGATGACGTGAAGCAGTTCGTGCTGAGCCGAAAATTCGCCAACCTCGCCTCGCGCCTGATGGGCTCGCCCGCCCGCATCTGGCATGACCAGGCCTTGTTCAAGGAACCTCACACCGGCGCCAAGACGCCGTGGCATCAGGACACGCCCTACTGGCCGCACTCCCCCAAGCGCGAGCAGACCACCATCTGGATCGCGCTACGCGATGCCACAATTCAAAACGGTTGCATGTCGTTCCTGCCGGGCACGCACCAGCTGCTCGACATCGAGCCCGTCAATCTGGCCGACCCGCAGGATCTCTACGCCGTGGCCCCGCAGACCAAAGGCCTGAAGCCCGTCACCATCGAGCTCAAGGCCGGCGACTGCACCTTCCACAATGGCATGACCTTTCACTACGCCGGCCCCAATCGCTCGGACGGCATGCGCGAGGCGTTCGCGATCATCTACATGCCCGAGGACACGACCTACGACGGGGCCGTGCACGTGGTCACTGACCAGGTGAAGGACACGTTGACCGTCGGCCGCAAGTTCGACACCCCGCTCTTCCCGGTCGTCTCCGGCTAAGGAAGGGTTCCGGTCGTCGCACTTTCACTCGTCAACGAGCCGGCGCCCGCCCAAGCTCGGCGACGCATGAAACTGGCCCCGCACAGCAAACTTCTCTTCATCGGCGACTCGATCACGGACTGCGAGCGCGCCCGCCCGGTGGGCGAAGGCCTCTTCGGCGCAGTGGGAAAAAGTTATGTGAGCCTCATCGAGGGCTTCCTCGGTGCGATTCACCCGGCGGCCGCCATCCGCGTCGTCAACATGGGCACGTCGGGCAACACCGTGCTTGATCTCAAGGCGCGCTGGCAGTCCGACGTCCTCGACCTCAAGCCCGACTGGCTCTCCATCATGATCGGCGTGAACGACGTCTGGCGTCAGTTCGACCTGCCGCGTCAGACCGAGATTCATGTCTCGCCCCAAGTCTACGCCCGCACGCTCGACGCGCTCGTGCGCCAGACCAAACCCAAGGTCAAAGGCTTGATCCTCATGACGCCATTTTACCTCGAGCCCAATCGCAGCGACGCCATGCGCGCCCGCATGGATGAATACGGTGCCATCGTCAAAAAAGTCGCCGCGAAGCACCGCACCCTGCTGATCGACACGCAGGCCGCCTTCGACGACGTGCTCCAGCACATGCACGCCAACGCCATTGCGTGGGACCGCGTGCACCCGAACATCATCGGCCACGCCGTGATTGCCCGCGCGTTCATGCAGGCGATTGACGTCACCCTCTGATGGCCGGCGGCAAGCAACGCCTCGACGAACTGCTCGTCGCCCGCGGCCTCGCGGAATCGCGCGCCCAGGCCAAGGCCCTCGTCATGACTGGACGGGTGCGGCGCGGCACGGAGCGGCTCGACAAACCCGGCAAGGAACTGCCGGTCGACGTCGAACTCACCGTCGAGCAGCCGCCGCGCTTCGTGAGCCGCGGGGGCGAAAAACTCGCGGCGGCGCTGGAGCATTTTCAAATCGACCTCACTGGCGCGCACATCCTCGACGTCGGTGCCTCCACCGGCGGCTTCACCGACTGCGCCCTGCAGGCCGGGGCGGCGGATGCCGTGTGCATCGACGTAGGCCGGGCCCAGTTGCACGCCCGGCTGCGCACCGACTCCCGCGTGACGAACTTGGAAAAGGTCAACGCCCGCCACTTGCAGCCCGGCGACCTGCCCCGCAGCGAATTCGACGCACTCGTGATGGATCTTTCGTTCATCTCGCTCCGTTCGGTCCTTCCCGCCGTCTGGCCGTTTCTCGTCCCCGGCGGCGTCCTCGTAGCGCTCGTAAAACCACAATTCGAAGCCGGCAAGGCCGAGGTGGACAAAGGCCGCGGCGTCATCCGCGATCCCGCCGTGCAGGAAGCCACGCTGGCGGGCGTGCAGGACTTCGCTCTCGCCGAGCTGGCCGGAGCCGAATTGGTCGGCAGCATTGACTCGCCGATCACCGGGGCCGACGGCAATCGGGAGTTTCTGCTCGCCCTGAAAAAGCGAGTTTGAACTGGCGCCATCTGGCATTCCCGGCGACCGTAGCGCCCGCATGCAGCCCATCCGCAAGATCGCCTTCGTCGTCAACGAGGAGAAAAACGGCGCCTCGGAAATCACCCGCGCGCTGGTGGCGGCCACCCGGGCAGCGGGGGTGAAGCTGAAGCAAACCACCCGCTTCCCCATCCCCCGCGGCTACCTGGCGGATTGCGATGCGTGCTGCGTCGTCGGCGGCGACGGCACCCTCCTCGGCGTCGCGCGCGAAGCCGCCCGGGCGAAGGTGCCCATCCTTGGCGTCAACCGCGGCAGCCTCGGTTTTCTCACCACGTTTTCCGCCGACGAGGCCCGCAATCATTTCGCCGAGCTGCTCGCCGGGCGCTTCCGCGTCGACCACCGCGCCATGCTCGACTGCTCGACCGGCCCCGGCTCGCACGACCTCGCACTCAACGACGTGCTCATCAAGGACCAGGTCAACTCCCGCATCGTGCGTCTTGAGGTGCACGCTGACGGCGAACTCGTCACGACCTACACCTGCGACGGCCTGATCTTTTCCACCGCCACCGGCTCCACAGCTTACAACCTTTCAGCGGGCGGCCCCATCATTCACCCGGATGCCTGCGTCGTGGCGATGACCCCCATCTGCCCGCACACATTGAGCAATCGCGCGATCATCTTCCGCCAAGAGGTGAAGCTACGGGTCATCAACCGCACGACCGGCTCGCGATTGCTCGTTGCCATGGATGGCCAGCGCGACCTGAAGGTCGGCATGGATTCGCCGATCGAGATCACGGTCTCGCGACTGCGCCTGCCGCTCGCCCAGAGCGAGGACTATTCCCATTTTTCCGTCGTTCGCACCAAGCTCAAATGGGGCGGCGAACTCGTGGACCGCTCCAGCGGCCAGAAATAAAAAAGTCCCGGCGGTGGGACCGGGACTCCAGACATTGCACCTATCCGCGTCCAGCGATAGCGGCCGCGCTTGGATCAGGACTTGGCCTTCTTCGCATCCTTTTCGGCTTCGCGGTCCGCTTTGATCTTGGCGCGCTCGTCACGGTTGATCTTCCCATCCTTGTTCTCGTCGTATTTGTCGAGTTCCTCTTGCCGACGAGCCTCACGGGCTTCCTTGGCTGCTGCCTTTCCGGCCTCCTTTTCTTCCTCACTGATCACGCCGTCGTGGTTGGCGTCGTATTTTTCCAGCATGGCCTTGGAGGGCGGCTTGTCCCCTTCCTGGTCGGCTCGAACCGTCGTCACAAATGCCAGCCCGCTGAGGGCCGACACGATGAATGCAATTGCGAATCGTGTTTTCATGGCAGCGCCATGCCGGACGAATTTCATTCCGCCAACAACCGCGCCGACTCACACGCCGAGGGTAGCGGCCAAAGTCGTCCACACTGTGTCCAGGCGTTTGTAGCGCGCCAGTTCCGGCGGCATCGTCCGCAGGGCTTGGGCAAGGGCCGCAGCCAGCTCGCGGTCAGCCGACACGTGATCCAGCCGGTGCAAGGCGATGCGAATGCCGAATACAATGCCCTGCCCCGAAGGAAAAGCCACCAAGGCTTGGTGTTCCACCCGCAGCCACAACCGATCCAATTGAATCGGCAGGGTCGGTCCCGGCAGACCGCGCGCGGGATGCAGATTGAGCTCGGCGGTCGCCGCGATGCCCCAGTTGTCCCGAAGGAACGCCGGTCCCGGTCGCAGATTGGCTAGGAACTGATCAATGGCTCTCCCGATGGCGGGATTCAGGCCCGGCACCACGCCATGGATTTCCGGCAATGTCAGGCCGAGCTTTTCCTCCAAGGCCCAGCCCGACGGGAAACAGAGCGCGCCCCCGCGCAAGCGAAAAGCGCCGTCCTCCCCGCGCGCCAACAGCAGCACATCCGGTTCCCACTGGCGGCCCAACCCCACCGCTTCGGTGACGGTGGGCAGACCCCAAGCTGAGCCCAAGCTCGCGAGCTCCTGCAACAGCGCGCCAAACCCGGGCGACTCGGCCGTATACCGCTGCGGCGTTTCGTCGATCCACGTCGCGCGCTCGCTTAAAATTGCGCCGTCACGGTCCTGCGGACCAAAGAACTCCCCGGGATCGCCCCGTCGCATCGTGAGGCGAAACGGTTGATCGCCCCCGGGAAAGAGCGCCCGCAGGTGGTTCATGGCCGGATGGTCAGGCGGGTTCGCCCCGCGGCCCGAAAATACCTTTTAACAAAGGCGGCAAGATCCGCGCCCGTAACCGCGTCGATGCGTTGATCATAGTCGGCCGTGTCGTCGGCGGGGCGGCCGTAGAGGACATTGAGCGCGGCTTGCATGGCGCGGCTGGAATTGGTTTGCAGGCCCATGCGATGCGCCGCTTTCAAACGCACTTGGCAACGCCGCAACTCTTCGGCCGAAACCCCACCTCGGCCCACGCGCCGGATCTCGGCGGTGATTTCCTTCAACACCGCCGCTTCCTTCCCCGGTTCGGAGCCGGCGTAAAAGTAAAACATGCTCGCATCGAGGCCGATGACCCGTGCCGAGCGGACGTAGTAAGCGAGCCCAAGTTCATCCCGCACGCGTTCAAACAACCGCGACGACATGCCACTGAACAGCTCGTCCATTACCTCGCTCACAAAAAAATCCTCCGCGCCCATCGCCGGCCCTGGGTAGGCCTCAAACACCACGGCTTGCCGGCGCGGCTGACGCTCGATCGTCGCCGTGGCTTTCATCGGCGCCGCAAAAGTCGGTCCCAACGGCTGCGGATTCCCGCGCGGGAGTGAACCAAGCAGCTTTCGCCCCGCCTTCTCGGCCTGCGCCAGGTCAAAATCGCCCACGATCACGAGCACGACATTACCCGCAACCAGGAGCCGGCGATGCAACGCCGCGAGGTCCCGGGTGGTGATCTGTGCGACGGACGCTTCCTCGCCATGGGGTCCCACGGCCAGCGGGTGTGCTCCGAAAAAGCGCTTCCGCAAAAGCTTCAGGCCGTGGCTTACGACGTTGTCGTTGTCATCCTGCAAGACGGCCAGCTGGGCATCCCGCTCGTGCTGCAACGTGGTCCGCCGAAACGCCGGGCGGTGCACCGCGTCGCCGAGGAGCTCGAACCCAAGCGCGACATCCGAAGGCAACACCTCCAACGCCATGCCCAGCGTGTTGTTGCCCGACATCGGTTGAAAGGAACCCCCGACCGATTCGATGGCTTGCGCGACCCCCGCCGCAGTGCGGCGCTGCGTGTCCTTGGTCAGCAGATTCGCCAAAAGACTCGTCGCCCCCCGGCGGTCGGCGGGCTCGTAGCGGGCCCCCGCCAGGGCGCAGAGGCGGAAATGGACGTTGGGCAGTGACGAATCCCGACGCAGCAATAACCGGGCGCCATTGGGCAGACGGTGTTCGAGGTAGTCGGCGGCCGAGATCGCTGGCGACGCGGGCGCAGCAACGGCGTCTTTGACCAGCGGATTCAACGACACGCTGATGGTCGTCGCGGGCACGAGGTAGTCGCGCAACACCCGGCGCAGGTCCGCCGGACGGAGGGCGGCGAGGCGTTGGAAATAAGTGCGGCTGAAATCCAGGTCCCCGACCACGACCTCGGCCACGCCCAAGCGCGAGGCCTGCCCGCTCACGGTGCGGCGCGAATTGATCTCAGCCACGACGAGCTGGCGGATAGCCTTGCGCAACTGCGCGGCGGTGAAGCCCACGCGTTGCAGCCGGGCGATTTCAGCGTTCACCGCTGATTCCGCGGCGGCGCGTTTGGTGGCATCACAGCTGAGGTAGATGGAGAACAATCCGCTCGAGCCGGGATTCCAGCTGCTGGCGTCGATGCTGTGCACCAAGCCCGCCTTTTCCCGAATGCTCTGCCACAGGATCGAACTGTCCCCCGAGCCCAGAATCAGCGCCACGACGTCCAGCGCCGGGGCATCGGGATGCGTCAATCCGGGGATCGGCCAGGCCACCCCGGCCCGCGAAAGTTCGACCTCGGCAAACTCGTGGCACGCGCGCGGCGCCAGTTGTCCGGGCTCCTGCGGCACAAAAACCGGCGGCAGAGCCCGACGCGGGGCATTACCAAAATGCTGCTCCACCCCGGCCATCACTGTCTCGGGTTGCAACGCGCCGGCCACCACGACCACGAGGTTGTTCGGCACATACCGTTCGCGGTAATAGTCCAGCAGCTCCCGGCGGGTCACCCCACTGAACACGTCGCGATGGCCGATAATTGGGTGCCCGTAGGGATGCTGTCGAAAGGCGGTGGAGAACATCGCCTGCCCCAGGCGTTGATCCGGGTCGTCGTCTCCCATCGCGATCTCGCGCACGATGACTCCCTTTTCCCGTTTGGTCTCGGTTGGATCGAGCGTCGAGTGCAACACCATGTCCGCCAGCACGTCGACGGCCACGCCGACATGCTCCGCCGGCAGGTCGATGTAGTAGACCGTCCGGTCAAAGGTGGTGTAGGCATTGATGTAGCCGCCGTGGGCCTGCACTTCCGTGGAAATGTCGCGACCCGTGCGCCGCGTGGTGCCCTTGAAAAGCATGTGCTCCAAGTAATGCGACAGACCGGCGCCCAGCGCCCGGCCCTCATGCAGGCTGCCCGTCTTCACCCATACCTGCACCGAAGCCACCGGTGATCGGTGGTCCGGCTTGACCAAGACGGTCAAGCCATTGGGCAGCACCCGGCGATACACGGGGTCGTTCCAAAAGTGTTGCAGCAGGGCAAAATCCGCGGCGGCGGCAGGATCGGCAGGCATGCGAGGAAAAGGCGGATCAACCCTTGCGGTTGGAGGCAAGATGGGCCTTGGGGAGGAACGGCTGAGTAAACGCATCCTCGAAGGTATAGACCTCGGAAAAATCTTCGACGCGATCCTGATCCGTTTTGCTGAACACGTTGTATTCGATCAGATTGAAAACGATGGCGCCAAAGTCGTGACAACGCTTGATCCCCCACTCCTCTAGAACCGTGCGCGCCATCGGCCCGAACTGCTCCAGTGCGTAGACCCGCATGCCCTCCAAGAGCTCAGGTCCAGACACGTGAAATGACCGGCCCGCCCGCTTGGGATCCTGTTTGCGGATCTCCTTCACCGTGTGGTCAAGGCCTTGACGGACAAAGTCGTAGGCCTTCTTGTCGTAACGGCTGTCCTCCTTGTAAATCAGGTCGATAATCTCCGGAAAATTCAGTTCAGGCATAGTAACGTTTGGCTTGGATAGCACAGCCAAGATAGGCGCGCAACTGCGAGGTGCCAATTCAAGTCATCAAGCTCGATAAGTAGTTACACTGAGGTAAAATT
>JAPOIC010000284.1 GCA_029979145.1 Opitutaceae bacterium | reverse complement strand
ACTCGATCGCCGCCAGCACGACCGCCGAGGTGCGGCGCGCGGATTGCACCGTGACCGGCGAAGGTCCGCCAGACGCCACGGCAGCGATAAAGGCCGCGTCGATCACCTCCGCGCCATTTTCCGGCCAAGCGGGATGATCCGTGATCGCACCGTCGGCGCGCGTCATGAGCGAGTTGAGCCGGTTGAAGAGGCTGAGGCTGCGCGCGCCATCGGAAGCCTGCAGGGCGAACTTTGACGCATGCGGGGGCACGCCGACGTCGCCGACGGAAATGTTCGCCACCGCGCCGTCGGCGAAGGTCAGCGTGATTGCCGCCGTGTCCACGATGTCACGCGTGGGGTGATGTCGGTTGCCACCCGCCGCGTAGACGCGCACCGGCGGCGCGGCGTGCAAGTGCAGCACGGTGTCCATGATGTGGCAGCCTTGCGAGAGCACATTGCCGCCGCCGTGCACAGGGTCATTGGCCCAGAAATCGGACGGCCAGCGATCGTCGATGACGTGCGCGACGGTCAATGTGGGCGTGGTGAGAAATTGCTTCGCGGCGATCACCGCGGGGAAGAAGCGCAGCTTGAAACCCGACGCCGCAAGCACGCCGCTGCGCTCGACCGCGGCCACGATCCGGTCGCAGTCGGCCAGCGTGAGCGCGAGGGGCTTTTCCAGAAAGAATGCCTTGCCCGCCGCCGCCGCGGCCTCGGCCAACGGCGCGTGCGTGTGGTGCTGGGTGCTGATCCACACCGCGTCGATTGCGGGGTCGGCCCAGATGCGCGCCACGTCGTCGGTGGCGTAGCCAGCACCGTATTTCCCGGCAAAGGCCGCCGCGCGCTCCGGCGCCAGGTCCGCCGCTGCGTGAAATTTCACGTCGGGGCACCGCGCGAAGTATTCCGCATGCTGGGCGCCGTAGCTGCCGCAGCCGACCAGCGCGACACGAAGGGGGCGGGGTAAAGCCATGGGAAACGAAGGCAGCAAAAACGCACCGCCGGGGCAAACAAGCCTTTTGCGGCGCAAAGACACACTTGTGGTTTGCACGGTCGCACCGACCACCAAGGCTGCCCGCCATGATCCCCCACTTCACCGTCTCGCGGGATGACTTGATCTACGAGGCCTTCCCCGATGTTACCCTGACGGCCGACGGGCGCCTGCTCTGCGTGTTTGAGGAGTGCACCCATCACGGCAAACGCGACTGGACCCGTCTCGCGCTCACGGAATCTTCCGACCGCGGCCGCACCTGGTCGCCAAAGCGCGGCCTCACCGAACCCAGCAATGGCTTCCCCTACTGGAACTGCGCCCGCATCACCACGCTGCGCGACGGCCGGGTGGCAGTCATCACCGACCTGATCGGCACCGACGAGCGCAGCAAGGATTTCGACCTGCTGAAGAATCTTCTGCTCATCAGCCATGACCACGGCCGCACCTGGGACGCGCCCATCAC
This sequence comes from Opitutaceae bacterium, assembly GCA_029979145.1. Classification (GTDB taxonomy): domain Bacteria; phylum Verrucomicrobiota; class Verrucomicrobiia; order Opitutales; family Opitutaceae; genus Cephaloticoccus. The sequence goes on along the minus strand of JAPOIC010000284.1, from coordinate 880 downwards.
CCTGCCTCTGCAAGGCATCATGCCGGACAAGCTGATCGAATTGCCCAACGGCTGTTGGCTCATCGCCGGCCATGTGCGCAACCCGGATACCGATTGCCTGAAGGTGTGGCTGTGGCACTCCGACGACCAAGGGAAGAACTGGACCGGCCCCATCACCGTCGCCGACCAAGCCGGCCTCAACCTGTGCGAAGTTTCCCTCCTGCCCGTCGACGACCAAACCATCGTGGCCATGCTGCGCGAGAACTCGTTCAAAGGTTGGGACGCCTACAAAACGATTTCGCGCGACGGCGGCCTGACGTGGAGCGCACCCATCAATTTCCCCATTCCCGCCTGCCACCGTCCCACCATGGGCTGGCTGCAGAATGGCCAGGCGCTGATCACCTGCCGACTCATGCAGGGCGGCCAGGGCTGGGTGGGTTGGTGGACGCAAAACACGCTCGCCTGCCTCACCGACAAGGAGTCGCTGCTCGCCGACACCCGTGAAGGTGCCCACGTGCGCATCCGGCCGCTCGACTTCGACCGCTCGCTGGAGAGCGACACGGGTTACACCGGCTGGGTGCAGTTCGACGACGGCGAGATTTATGTCGTGAACTACATCATGGACGACGCCCCCAAGGCGCAGATCCGCGGCTACTCGCTGGAAATGGAAGATTTCATCTTGCCGACCAAGACCCGAAACTGGCCCGCTTAGGCGCGCCTGCATGAGCCGCTCCGCTGTCACCCCAATCCCCCTCGAACGCATCCTTGGCCGGGTCATCGTTCTCCGGGGTCAGCGCGTGCTGCTGGATCGCGACTTGGCAAAGTTGTTCGGGGTCACGACCAAGCGCTTGAACGAACAGGTTCAACGCAATCTCCGGCGATTCCCGGAAGACTTCATGTT
>JAPOIC010000075.1 GCA_029979145.1 Opitutaceae bacterium | reverse complement strand
GCCCGCCCGCCCGTCGAGCCGTTCATTCCGGCCGAGACTCACCTCAAGGAATTTACCCTGCGCGCGGTCCTGACTGGCGCCGTGCTCGGTCTGGTGTTCGGCGCCTCGTCGCTCTACCTCGTGCTGAAGGTCGGTTTGACCGTGAGCGCCTCCATTCCGGTGGCGGTGATCTCGTTGGCGCTGTTCCGCGGCTGGTCGAAGATCGGCGGCCGCGACGCCACGATCCTTGAGCACAACATCACGCAGACCGCCGGGTCCGCGGGCGAGTCGCTGGCCTTCGGCATCGGCGTGACCATGCCGGCGATTTTGATTCTCGGTTTCGACCTCGAACTCGGCCGCGTGATGCTGGTCGCCCTGCTCGGCGGCCTGCTGGGCATCCTTATGATGATCCCGTTGCGACGAGCGTTGATCGTGAAGGACCATGAGACTTTGAAATACCCCGAGGGCACGGCCTGCGCCGCGGTGCTCAAGGCGGGGGCCAATGCCGAGGATTGCGCGGCGGCCTCGCCGGCGGCCAAGGCCGAACTCGCGGCGGCAGGTGGCGACAAGGGCGGATCAATCGGCGCCAAGGTCGTGTTCTCCGGCTTTGCGCTCGGGCTGCTCTACAAGACGCTCAACGTCGCCTTCAAGGTCTGGAAAGACGCCCCGGAGAAAACCTTCGGCGCACCGCTCAAATCCGGCTCCGTCGGCATCGAGGTTTCGCCCGAGCTGCTCGGCGTGGGTTACATCATCGGTCCGCGCATCGCCTCGATCATGTGCGCGGGCGGCGTGCTAAGCTACCTGCTCCTGATTCCGCTCATCAAGTTCTTCGGCGAAGGCGCGGCAGATCCCGTGGCGCCGGGCACGATGCCTATCGCCAACATGGGAGCGGGCGACATCCGCAACGCCTACATCCTCTACATCGGTGCCGGCGCGGTGGCGGCGGGCGGCGTGATCAGTTTGCTGCGTTCGCTCCCGACCATCTGGCACGGCTTGCGCGAAGGCCTGCGGGACTTTGGCGCGCGCGGCGACGGGGCCGCAGCGGCCGACCGTCGCGACCGCGACCTTTCGATGAAGGTGGTCGGCATCGGCATCATTGTCCTCATTGCCGGCGTCATGGCGGTGCCGTCGTTGCACATGAACCTGATCGGCGCACTGCTGATCGTGTTGTTCGGCTTTCTCTTCGTGACGGTGTCGTCGCGGCTCACGGGCGAGATCGGGTCGTCGTCGAATCCCATCTCGGGCATGACGATCGCAACGTTGTTGTTCACCTGCCTGATCTTCTTGTTGGCCGGTTGGAAGGGCGGCACGCACTACGTGACGGCGCTTTCGGTTGGCGCGATCGTCTGCATCGCCGCGTCCAATGGCGGCACGACTTCGCAGGACTTGAAGACCGGATTTCTGGTTGGCGCCTCACCGCGACTGCAGCAGCTGGCGATCATGGCGGGCGCGGCGCTCTCGGCGATTTTGCTTGGGCCCATTTTGCTCAAGCTTAACGACGCCGGCACAGTCTACGTGCCGGTGGCACAAGTGGCGCCGGCTGGGCTCGCGACGGATCCAGCCGCACTGACCAAGCACGAGTCGCTGCAGGGTCCGCAGGCACGCGACGATGCCAATGCCTACCTCGTCTGGCAGAAAACCGACAGCGCCGGCGCGCCCGCGGGCCGCTACCTCGTTGACGACGCCGGTCGGGCCGTGTGGCTCGTTGACCCTGGCATCAACGGCACGCACCGCACGCGACCCGACGGCACGACCGTGTCCAACAAGTTTGAAGCGCCGAAGGCCGTCCTCGTTTCCTACATCATCAAGGGTATCCTCGACCAGAAGCTGCCGTGGGCGCTGGTGCTGCTGGGTGTGATGATCGCCGTCATTTTGGAAATGTCGTTCATCCCCGCGCTGGCCTTTGCGGTCGGCGTTTACCTGCCGCTCTCGTCGTCGTCGCCGATCTTCGTCGGCGGCCTCGTGCGCTGGCTGGTGGATCGGCGGGCGAAACGGGATCCCGCGCACGCGCAGCTCACCGAGGCGCAGCAGATCGAGCAAAGCGACAAGAGCCCCGGCGTGCTGCTCGCGTCGGGTTATATCGCGGGCGGCGCGATTGCGGGCATCGGCATCGCGTTTCTCGCCGGCGTGCTCGACCGCTTCGATGCCGCGCTCTTCTCGTGGTCGCTGGCGCACAACCCGTTCTTCCACGGGCCGTGGTCCGACGCACTCTCGCTCATCCCGTTCGCGGTGCTCGTGGCGCTGTTGTATCTCGCCGCGCGCGGACGCATCCTGCGAGCCCGCGCAGGCTGAGGATCACGATCACCACGTCCAACGCCGCCATCGCCGGCAGACTGCCGCGGTTGCCCGTGCCGAAGCAGCCGCAGCTGATGTCGCGTCCGCGCGCCAGCGCGGATCCGGTGAAGACGAGAAACACTGCGCCGAGTGCGTGTGGAACGCGCAACCGGCCTTGCCGGGGAGTAGTTTCCCGAATTCCAGATCGAAGGGATGTCCGCCCTCGGCGAGGTTGGCGTTCAGCTTCGCGCCCAGCGCCTCGGAGACCTGCTTGCCCGCGCCGTGATATTTGCCAGTGGTCGAGGACCATACCATCCAAGGCACGGCATCGAGGTGATGCGCGGGGCATGGAACGGAGCTAAGCGCGAAGACGCCAAGAGGCGAAGCTAAACAACTGAAGGGTTAACACAGAGGACGCAGAGGTCACAGGGTTTAAACTTCTGCCTCTGTGCTCTCTGTGTCCTCTGTGCTTAGAAAACAAAAAGGCGGGGATGGAATCCCCGCCCTACAAAACTTGGCGTCTTTGCGTTTAAACTCTCAGGCCTCGTTGATGACCGGGTTGGTCAGGGTGCCGATTTTTTCGATCTCGATGCTGACGCTGTCGCCGGCCTTGAGCCAGAGCGGGGGCTTCATGGCCATGCCGACGCCCTGCGGGGTGCCGGTGAGGATGACGGTGCCGGGGAGGAGGGTCGTGCTGCCGCTGAGGTAGGCAATGATGGCCGGCACGTCGAAGATCATGTCGCTGGTGGTCCAGTCCTGCACGCGGTTGCCGTTGAGGATGGTGGCGATTTTCAGGGCGTTCGGGTTGGTGATCTCGTCGGTGGTGACGAGGCACGGCCCGAGCGGCGCGAAGGTGTCGAAGAACTTGCCGCGACACCACTGGCCGCCGCCGAGCTTGATCTGGTGATCGCGCGCGGAGACGTCGTTGGCGCAGGTGTAGCCGAGCACGTAGTCGAGCGCCTGCTCGCGGGTGACGTTTTTGCAGGGCTTGCCAATGACGACCGCGAGCTCGCATTCGTAATCGACCTCGTGGCTGGCGAGCTTGGTCGGGATTTCGATCGGGTCGCCCGGGTTCTGCGTGGCGTTGATGCCCTTGACGAAAAGAACAGGGCGCTCCGGCACTTTGGCGCCGGACTCGGCGGCGTGCTTGGCGTAGTTTAGCCCGATGCAGAGGATCTGCGTTGGCTGAATCGGCGCGAGGAGCTTGCCGGGGGTCACAACTTCGTCGGTGACCGAAAACTTGCCGTAGATGTCGCCGGCGATGGCGCGCGCCGAGCCATCAGGCTGCAGGGCGGCGTAAGCGGGACCGGCGGGGGATTGGGGACGGATGATCTTCATGGAAAGAGAGGGTCAGCTAGCCCGGTGTGGATTCGGAGAGCAAGGCTGGGGCGTGTCTTTATTGGGGCCGGATTATTTAACCACGAAGGCACGAAGATCACGAAGGTCCTGAACCAGGAGCAGAAATTCAGAAGCCAGGAAACCAAGAATGAGTCATGGCTTCTGAAGTGTTCGTCTCCGGCACTTCGTGCCTTTTGTGTCTTCGTGGTTAATTTTTTCCCTGTCCACTTTCCAACCACTCCCGCGGCGGATGGCCGTAGCGGGTGCGGAAGAGGCGGTAGAAATGCGAGAGATCGCCGTAGCCGCTGGAGAACGCCGCGCCGACGATGGAGTGACGGTTTTCGGCGAGGAGCTTCGCCGCGTGGGCGAGGCGCAACTCAGTTAGGTGGGCGAGGAAGGTGCGGCCGGTCTGCGCGCGGAAGAGGGCGCTGAAATGGCGGCGCGACATGCCGGCGCGCGCGCAGGCGCGGTCGAGGCTCCAGGGCTCGAAGAACGTCACAGCCATCTCGCGCACGACATTCGCCACGCGGCGCGCGGCGCGATCGGCCGGGGCCTCGGCCGGCACGCGGGCGAGGGCGACGAGGATGTTTTCCGCCGCGGCGCGCAACGCCACGGCGCGGCCGGGTTGGTCGGCGGCCTGTTCGACGATGCCGGCGCGCCACAACGCTTCAAAGCGAGTGCTCCACGCCCCGCCGGGCTGCAGCGCCGCCCCGGCGCCGCGCGTGAGATGGACCCAAAGCCGTTCCAAATCGCCGTCCCGCGTGAGGAATTCGCGGGTGAAGCAAAGCAGCAGCAGGGTGGAGGGTTCGGTGTCGGCCAGCCGGTGCCGCACGTGGGCGTTCACGCAAACGGCCGCGCCCGGCGCGACGGTGCGGGCCTGGGCTACACCGGCCTCGCTGAACTCGATTCGCCCCTGCAGGACATAGAGCACCTTGTGAAACGGATCGACCCGATCCGCCATGCGGAAACCCGGCCCGTGCACGCTCTCGGCGAAGGCCAGGCCGCTTTGGGGGAGGGTGACGGCGATGGGGCGGGAGACTGGGTTTTTCATAAGAGTGCCCGATTTGCCAAGCCACCTCATCCCAAACCGCCAAGACGCGCAATACCTTTTCCGGTAATCTCCGCTCCCGATCACCCAACCCCTGTGCTTGTGATGGCCCGACCGATTTCCCCTGCCCGTCTCCCGTGCACCTTTGTGGCGCCCGGGTGTCCCGCTGCGGTCGCCCGACGGGCCTGAGCGCTTTCGCGCTTCGCCGTCACGCCTCTGCTTTGCCATGACCCCCCTTGCCGACAAACTCGAACGTTCCTCCGATTTCCTGATCGGCGTGGAGCTGGTGTCGACTCGCGGCACGGTGGTGGAGACCCGCGCAGCCAAGACCGTGGCCTTTGCGCGCGATCTCGCCGTGGCGCCGGGCATCGACTGGGTGTCGATCACCGACAACGCCGGCGGCAATCCCATGCTCGCGGCACCGGCTTTGGGCGGACCTTTTATCGAGGCGGCGCGCGAGGTTGTGATTCACCTGTCCTGCAAGGATTTCAATCGCAACGGCCTTGAGAGCGAGGCCTGGCACTTGGCCAGCGAGGGCTTTCACAATCTGCTCGTCCTGAGCGGCGACTATTCCGGCTCGGGCATCGGCGGCGGCGCCAAGCCGGTGTTTGACATCGACTCGGTCGGCTTGCTCACGCTGCTCGGCCAGATGAATGCCGGCCTCGACGTGACCCGCGCAGCCGCGAAGAAAGCGGTGAAGCTGGCGCCGACGTCTTTTTTCCCCGGCGCGGTCGTGACCAATTTTAAGCTGCACGAAAACGAGATCGTGCCGCAGCTGCTGAAGATGGAGCGCAAGCTCGCCGCGGGCGCGCGCTTCCTCATCAACCAGATCGGCTACGACTCGCGGAAAATTCACGAGCTGCTGGCGTGGATGCAGCACCGCGGTCACGGCCACGTGCCGCTCATCGGCAATGTCTACGTGCTCACCCCCGGCGTGGCCCGCGTCTTCCGCGCACAGCGCATCCCCGGCGTGGTCATCTCAGACGAGCTGGCCGACCTCTGCGAGACGCACGCCACGAGCCCGGACAAGGGCAAGGCGTTCTTCCTCGAGCTCGCGGCCAAGCAGGTCGCGATCTACCGCGGCCTCGGCTATCGCGGCGCCTACCTTGGTGGCGTGCACTCCGTGCCCGAGATCACGCGCATCCTCGAAATCGAGCGCAGCTTTGGCGCGGACGACTGGAAACAGTTTGCCCGCGAGATCCGGTTCTCGCGTCCTGGCGAATGGTTTGCCTTCCGCGAGGACGCGGCAACGGGCCTGGCGGATGTCTCGCGCCCGGTCGCGCCCGGCCTGCCGAATAAGCGCAACATCACGTATTCCTACCGCTTCTCGAAGTTCACGCACGACTTGCTCTTCACGCCGGGCAAGGGCCTCGCGAATCTCGGCGCCAAGCTCTGCGCCGGCGCCAAGGACCCGATGCAGGGCCCCGGCTGGCTGCGCACGCTGGAGCATGCGAGCAAGAGCGCGATGTTCGGCTGCAAGGATTGCGGCGACTGCTCGCTGCCTGAGATCGCCTTCCTCTGCCCTGAGTCGTCGTGCGCGAAGAACCAGCGCAACGGCCCCTGCGGCGGCACCCGCGACGGCAAGTGCGAGGTGGACGACTTTGAATGCATCTGGGCGCGTGCCTACGACCGCCTGAAATACGAGGGCCGCGCCGAGGAGCTCCTCGCCCACGCTCCGGTGCTGCAGGATCAGACTCTCCGTGGCTCCTCGAGCTGGGCCAACACTTGGCTGGGTCGCGACCACCTCGCGCAGAAGCACGCTTCAACCCCAAGCTCTCCAACCAACCATTAACCCGGGTTGGGACGGACCGCCGGGCCGTCCGCTCGTTTGGCAGACCCAGCGATCCCGCCCTACCTTCAAAACTCGCCACTTTAATCCAAAAACTGAATCATCAAATCATGGGCACAACGACCCCCTCCAGCCTCGAAGCCAAACTTCAGCAATTCGGTGGCAACGCCGTGGATCTGCTGCGTCACGCCCCCACCGGCGGTTATCAATTCCCGGACAAGCCGGAATACTCGAACTGGCGCGACGAGCAGGCCGCCTGGCAGAACACCGTCGTGTTCTTCGACCAGTCCTTCCACATGAAGGACACCTATTTCGAGGGCCCGGACGTGATGCGCCTCCTCTCCGACGTCGCGGTCAACACGTTCAAAAATTTCGGCCCCAACAAGGCCAAGCAGATCGTGACCTGCAACCACGACGGCCATGTCATTGGTGACGCGATCCTCTTCGGCCACGCCGAAAACCGCGTCAGCATCGTCGGCCGTCCCTCCGTTCCGAACTGGGTGGAATACAACGCCATCAAGGGCGGCTACGATGTGAAGGTCACGCGCGACGAGCGCACCGTGGCCAACGCCGGCCGCCGCCTGATCTACCGTTACCAGATCCAGGGCCCGAACGCTCTCGAGCTCATCAAGAGCGTGCACGAGGGCGAGTTCCCCGAGATCAAATTCTTCAACATGGGCGACCTCAAGATCGCCGGCCGCAAGGTGCGCGCGCTCAACCACAGCATGTCGCGCCGCGGCGGCCTCGAGCTCCACGGCCCCGCCGAGGACGGCGAGGTCGTGCGCGAAGCCATCCTCAAGGCCGGTGAAAAATTCGGCATGGTGCAGGGCGGTGCCCGTTCCTACTCTACCGTCTCGCCCGAGAGCGGCTGGATTCCCTCGCCGATGCCCGCCATCTGGACGCCGGCCCTCAAGGGATACCGCGAGTGGCTCCCGGCGAACGGCTTCGAGGCCAACGCCTCGATCGGCGGCAGCTTCACCTCGTCCAACATCGCCGACTACTACCAGACCCCGTGGGATCTCGGTTACGGCCGCCACGTGAAGTTCGACCACGACTTCATCGGCCGCGAGGCGCTGGAGAAGCTCGAGCCCCAACCGCACCGCCGCAAGCTGTGGCTGCGTTGGCGCAAGGAGGACTCGCTCAAGATCTTCGCCAGCCAGTTCGGCGACGGCCAGCGCTATAAATACATGGAGATGCCCAATGCCTACTACGCCATCCTGCCCTTCGACAAGGTGCTCGTCGGTGACAAGCTGGTCGGCCTCTCCACCTACACCGTTTACACCGTCAACGTGAAGGGCTGGTTCTCGCTCGCGATGCTTGATGAGAGTGTCGCTGACGGCTCCGAGGTCACGTTGGTCTGGGGCGAGGAAAATGGCGGTTCGCCGCGGCCCACCGTTGAGCGCCACGTCCAGACGGATGTGCGTTGCACCGTTTCCTACAACCGATTGAACGAGGCATGAGCTCCGCCGAACCCGCGCACCTGCGTTTGATCGCCTCGTGCCCCGACCGCGTCGGGATCGTCGCCCGCGTGGCGACGTTCCTCGCCGGGCACGGCGCGTCGATCACCGAGGCCGCGCAATACAACGACCCGCGCAGCGGGATGTTTTTCATGCGCTCGGAGTTTGTCGTCAGCGGCGGCGCCGACGTGGTGCCGGGTCTTACTGCGGCCTTCCTGCCGCTGGCCGAGGAGATGCAGATGGAGTGGCGGTTGGTCGACGCCGAGCGTCGCCAGCGCGTCGTGCTGCTCGTCAGCAAATTCGACCACTGCCTCGCCTACCTGCTGCACCGCCGCAAAGTCGGCGACCTCGAGTTCGACGTGCCCTGCGTCATTTCCAATCACGACGACCTGCGCTCGCTCGTCGAGTGGTATGGCATTCCCTACCATCACGTGCCCGTGCCGAAGGATCCGGAAGGCAAGCAGGCCGCGCTGCAAAAGACGGCCGACCTCATCGGCGAGGCCGAGCCCGACACGATCGTGCTCGCGCGCTACATGCAGATCTTCCCGCCCTGGCTCTGCGCGCGCTACCGGCACCGCGTGATCAACATCCACCACAGCTTCCTCCCGTCGTTCGTGGGCGCCAAGCCCTACCACCAGGCGGAGGAGCGCGGCGTGAAGCTGATCGGCGCGACCTGCCACTACGTGACCGAGGAACTCGACGCCGGCCCGATTATCGAGCAGGACGTCGCGCGCATCCGCCACAGCGACTCGATCAAGGACATGATGCGCCTCGGCAAGGACGTGGAAAACGCCGTGCTCTCCCGCGGCTTCCGCTACCACCTCGAGGACCGCGTCATCGTCCACGGCAACAAGACGATTCTGTTTTCGTGAAGGTTCTGATTAACCGCGAAGCACGCGAAGGG
>JAPOIC010000054.1 GCA_029979145.1 Opitutaceae bacterium | reverse complement strand
GTCAAGGTAGTGTCGCCCAGCTGGGAGGCGTCGAGCTTGCTGCAGATCTGCGACTTTGAACTCGGCGCGTTCCGGTTTCCCTTTCCCGATCGCGATGACCCGGCCTTCGGCCGGTATGCGCACGGACCCTTCAGCGAGGGCCAGCTTTACACCGGCGTGCCCTTCTACCTGAACCGGCGCACGCGGCACCGCGCCGAGGCGCTGGACTTTTTGCACTTTCTCGGAAGCCAGGAAGGCAGCGCGATCTTTTCGCGCACCAGCAACTGGCTGCCAGTGGTGCGCGGCGTGGAGCCCACGGCGTTCGCCGCGAAGTTTCAGCTGCAGTCGGAAGGCTACAACTGGCAGAGCGGTTTCATGGGACCGAGCAATCATCCGGATCCGGAGAAACTCGTGCTGAGCGTGCTGCACACGCTGTGGGGCGGCGACGGCAACGTGGACCGGTTCCGCGCCCGGCTCCGCGAGGGCATGGCGGAACGCGTGCGCGACGGCCTGCGGCGCGACTTGCAGTCCGGCGTCGAGAACACGCGGCGCGAAGACGTGGCCGGCGCTGCGGCGGTGAAGTTGGCAGCCGCCGGGGCGCGGCCTGAATTGCTGCCGCTGATTCCCGTCTTCAACGAAATCCAACTCTACCAGACTCGTGCCGTGCTGGAGGAGACTGCCCCATGAAAAAGGCCGCATGCACGATCGGGTTTGCCCTGGCGGCGTTGAGCGTCGCCGCGCAGGACGGGCGCGAAGGCTGGGAGTCGGTCGCCAGCTATCGCGCGGAGCGCGCGGTGGACCACTTTGCCGCGCAGGAGAAGTCCACCGACCCAGCGGTGGCGCGGGCGGCGCGCTTTGGTCGCGCCGTGGCCCTGCTCGACTTGCATCCAGTCACGGCCGCGCAGCTGCAGGAAGCCCGCGGGATTTTCACGTCGCTGGCCTACAGCGGCGCGGATGACGTGGCCCAAGGCGCGCGATTTTTCCTCGGGCGCATCGCCCAGCATCACGCGGTCGTGCCCGATCTCGCTGAGGCCGACCGGCAGTTTCGCCAGCTCATCACCGAGCATGGCGATTCCCTCTGGGCGCAGACCGCGCTCAGCCGTCTGGCCCTGCTGGAGCTCTATGCGCTGCGGCCCACCGCGCCCGCGGCGGAGCGCGTGGCGGCGGCGGAGCAATTGCTTGGTCAGGCCCGCGCGCCGGCGGCGGCGTGCGAGCTGCATTACGTGATCGCGAATGCGATTCTCTTCCACCGGTTGCCCGACGCCGGGGCGCTAAAGCACTTCGTGGCCGCGGAGCGGCTGGGCCGCTTGGGCTGGAACGAGCGCCGCGAGGTGCTGGTGCAGATCGGGGAGTTGTCGCGCCTCGCGGGGGATGAGGCGCAGGCGGCAGAGTATTATCGAAAGTTTTTGACCGAAAACCCGCGCGACCAACGCGCCTACCTCATCCGCGAGCGCCTGGAAAAATTGTAGGGCGGGGTCGCTGACCCCGCCGCGGAGGGAGAGGGGGAGTTTCCGCAGATTACGCGAATGGGAAGGGATGACTATGAGCCGGCGGGACGCCGGCGCTCCCGAAGGGCGGGTGGAACGCGTTGGCCCCAACGCGTTCAGCGGATTGGGGACAATCCGCTCCACCTCCAAGCCCGCCTCGCTTGCACTTTCACTTCGGCGGGGCGACGAGGCGTTCGGCGTTTTGCCAATAGACCTTGTCGATGATTTCCTGGGAGAGCGGGAGGGTTTGCAGGAATTTGTGCAGATCCTGCTCGTAGTAGTCGCGGCCGAAGAGGAGGCGGTCGGCGTAGCGGGTGACGAATTGCACCGCGTGCTTCGGGTCGCGGGCGAGGGCGGTGCGGCCGGAGCCGGCGGAGAGGTCGGCCCAGAGGTTGGGGTAGGTGTCGAAGAGCCGGTAGAGTTTGCCGCCGGGCGTGACGGGGCCGTCGGGGTATTGCTTGGGGTCGGCGTCGGCGTTGCCGCTGATCTCGCGCCAGAAGCCCGGCGCGTGGCCGATGAACGTGGTCTCGGGGCAGGCCTGCAGCGCGCGCTCCAGCGCGTCGACGCGGCCGCCATACCAGAGCGGTTGAAACACCGGCTGGCCGGTTTCGGCGTCGGGCAGGTGCGGGACGTCGAGGTGCAGCACGACCGGCAGTTTCAATTGGCCGGCCTTGCGAAAAATCTCCAGGGAGCGCGGATCGTCGAAGGCCACGCGGAATTTCCATTCTCCGCACACGCGGATGCCGTGCATGTTGTAGGCCGATTCCAAAATGGCCGGCGCCTGCGGCCAGAGCGGGTGCGGGCAGAAGCCGACGATGAAGCGGTCGGGATATTGGCGGCGCGTGTCGAGCAGGTCGCTCAACGGGATGCCCGGGTGCGAGCCGTCCAGCGCGAAGTGCACGGGGTTGTAGCAGAAATTGTATTCCGGGGCCTGGTCGACCTGGCTCAATTGCCACGACAGCAGCCAGGCATAACTGATGCCGTGCGCATCCATGTCGGCGACGAGGCCGTGTTCGTCGCGCTGGTGCCAGCGCACATGTTGGTGGGAATCGACGATCTTGGCGGGAGCGGGCATGGTCGGGAGAGTTGGTTCGGGTGGAGATTCCTATCGAAGGCGTCGCGCGACCGCGGTGGGTCGCAATCGAAAGGCAAGGTGACAGGGCGCAGATGACACGGCAATGGGAGTTTTTCCGTTGTCATCACCGAGGTCTCGCGGATGGATGATGGCCCGCGGATCCGCCGCGCCTGACTTTCCCTTTAATGAGCTCCGAAATCACCGCCACCGTCGATTCCCTGAAAGTGCGCCGCTTCGCGACGCTGGCCGAGATGGCCGCCGCCGCGGCCGAGGATGCCGCCGGCGTGCTGCGCGCCGCCGTCGCCGCCCGCGGCTCCGCCCGCGCCATCATTGCCACGGGCAACTCGCAGGATCTCTTCCTTGAGAAACTCACCCAGCTGCCCGACGTGCCGTGGGGCCAGGTGGCGTTGTTTCACATGGACGAATACCTCGGCATGCCGATGACGCACAATGCCTCTTTCCGAAAATACCTCAAGGAACGCGTGTTTGACCGCGTGAATCCCGCCGAGGCGCATTACCTCGAGGGCGACGCGGAACAGCCGCTGCGGGCGATCCGCGCCTATGCCGACGACCTAGCGTCCGCGTCCATCGACCTGTGCTGCCTCGGCATTGGCGAGAACGGCCACCTGGCCTTCAACGATCCGCCGGTCGCCGACTTCGCCGACCCCGAGCCGATCAAGATCGTGAAGCTCGACGAAGGCTGCCGGAAGCAGCAGGTGGGCGAGGGGCATTTCCCGAACCTCGACGCCGTGCCGATGTATGCGATCACGCTGACCATCCCGAGCCTCTGCAAAGTCGGGCGCATGATCGCGGTCGTGCCCGAGCGTCGCAAGGCGCAGGCGGTGAAGGATTCCCTCGAAGGCCCGATCGCGACGAGCTGCCCGGGCAGTTTCCTGCGGCAGCAGTCGCATGCGGTGCTGTATCTCGACGGCGATTCATCGTCGTTGCTGAGCGCGAAGTAACCGGCCGACTCCACCATTCCCCGCCATGCAAACGATGATCGGCGCTTTTGGGGAATGGGCGGCTTCACTCCTGCCCGAAGGCCCGGGGCGTTGGTCGCTGCAAGGTTGTCCGCCGGACGAGTTCGTCGCGCGCCGCGAACGCGCCCGCACCGGCACGCTCGACCTGATGGCGCCGCCGCGACTGGCCCCGCCGCGGGCGACGGTGCTACGGCAGTGGGAATTCGATGGACTCGCAATCGAGGAGATTTCGTGGCCGCAGCCGGCCGGAGCGGACACTTTGGCTTGGGTGTTGAAACCAGCCGGCGCCACGGGCCGGCTGCCCGGCGTGCTCGCGCTGCACGACCACGGGCGGTTCAAGTTTTTCGGCAAGGAGAAGATCGCGCAGACGGGCGAGGCCGTGCACCCGCTCGTCGGGCAGCACCGCGCCGACGCCTACGAAGGGCTCGCGTGGGCCAACGAACTGACGCGACGCGGCCATGTGGTGATGGTGCATGATGCTTTTGCCTTTGGCAGCCGGCGCGTGCGGCTGGCGGACGTGCCGCCGGAAATCCATTGGGGCCTGCAGGATGATGCCGATGAGTCGCCGGCGGGCGTGGCGGCCTACAACGACTGGACCGCGGAGCACGAGAACGTGATGGCAAAGACGCTGTTCAGCGCGGGGACGACCTGGCCCGGCGTATTCTTTGCCGAAGATCGCGCGGCCCTCGACGTGCTCGCAGCGCGGGCGGATGTCGATCCTGCGCGGCTCGGCGTGGGCGGACTTTCCGGCGGCGGCTTGCGCACGGTGTTTCTTGCGGGCCTCGACGAGCGCGTGGCCTGCGCGGTGTGCGTCGGCATGATGACGACGTGGCGCGACTTCGTGCTGCACCGGAGTTTCACGCACACCTGGATGTGCTACGTGCCGCAGCTGCCGCAGCGGTTGGATTATCCGGAGATCTTCGGCCTGCGCGCACCGCGGCCGGCGCTGGTGCTCAACACGCGGGCGGACCCGCTGTTCACGGTGCCGGAGATGGAGGCGGCCGTCGGCCAGCTTGAGCGCGTTTACGCCGCGGCGGGTGCGTCTGATCGGTTCCATGCGTCGTGGTATCCCGGTCATCACCAATTCAACCACGCCATGCAGGCTGAGGCCTTTGCGTGGTTTGAGCGGTGGCTGTGAGGGGGAACGATGGCGGAAAACCAAAGACCCCGTTTTATCAGTGACCGGCCTGACGGCCGGATTACGTCCACGGCGGGGTTTTATCACCAGTATCTCAAACACCTGCGCTCGCGGCTCGCGTTTGATCCGGCGATGTCGGCGGGGGAAATGGCGCCTTGGCGCAAGCGCCATGGCAGAATTGCGGGCGCTGGCGGATGTGTTCCTCGACAAGCCGTTTTCGGCGGCGAAGCTGCTGGAGAGTGTGGCCCAGGCGCTGAAGTCGAAGCGGCCATAGGACGCAGGGCAGGCGGGTCCGCGAAGCGGCCGAGGTGCGACCTCGCGCCCGGGGAAGGGGCGGCGCGGCGCCGGTAGGCCCGCTTCTCCGGGAACTCAGGTAGCGCGGCTCTTGCGCTCGGCCAGTTCGCCCTCGATTTGTTTCACCATCGCGTCGGTCAGGGGATAGGCGAACAACAGGGCGACGCTTAGCAGAGCAAAGGTGGCGGGCGCGAGGGTGAAGAGAAGACGGATGCCGCCGAGCGCCCGTTCCGTTTGGGTCGCGTTGGCGACGTAGCCAAACCAGGCCAGACACCAGCCGGCGACGGAGCCGCCGAGCGCCAGGCCGATCTTCTGGCCGAACTGGGCGGCGGAGAACACCAAGGCGGTGGTGCGGCGTTGGAACTTCCAATCCCCGTAGTCGGCGGCGTCGGCATACATGGCCCACACGATGGCCGGGGTGGGGCCGACGATGAAGGTGCCGATGAGGTTGATCGCATACATCAGCCCGATCTGGTCGCGGGGCACGAAGTAGAAAACCACCAGAGAGAGCGCATTGAGGGCGCTGAGGGTGATCATCAACTCCCGCTTGCCCCAGCGGCGCGTGAAAAACGGCGTTGCCGCCACGCCCAGGATCATGGCCAGCATGCCCGACGTCATGAAGAGCGCGGTCTGGTCGAAGAAGAGGAAGACGCGGCTGCCGTCATCGCCGATGACGTATTTGAAAAAGTAGACCGTCACGCCGTTGCGGACCGCCACGTTGGTGAGCGTGAAGATGCCGACAAAGAACAGCACCACCCAGGCGCGATTGCCCAGCAGGAACCCGAGGTCCTGGCGCAGGTTGCTGTTCTCGTCGCCGGACGAGGCGACGCGCTCGCGGGTGTGCCAGAAGGTGAACAGAAACAGCGAGATCGAGATCACCGCGAAGATCGCCATGGTCAGCTGGAAGCCACGAACCTCGCTGCCGCCCCCGAGCAGGTTTTTCAAGGGGGTCACCAACATGGCCACCAGCAGTCCGCCGCCAAAGGCGCAGACGAAGCGGTAGGTGGACAGCGAGGTGCGTTCAACGGTCGACGGCGACATCACGCCCATCAGCGCAGAGTAGGGAATGTTAATGGCCGTGTAGGCCAGCATCATCGCCGAGTAGGTGAGGTAGGCGTAGACCAGCTTGCCGCCGTCCGACAGCGCCGGGTTCATGAACATCAGGTAGCCGAGGACACCGTAAGGGACGGCGATCCAAAGCAGGTAGGGTCGGTATTTGCCCCACCGCGTGCGTGTCCGGTCCGCCGCCATGCCCATGAGCGGGTCGGTGATCGCATCGAAGATCCGCGTGAAGATGAACATCGTCCCGATGGCCCCGGCCGCCAGGCCGAACACGTCAGTGTAATAGTAGATCAAGAAGATGTTAAAGGTCTGGAAGAAGAAGTTCGAGGCCGTGTCGCCCAATCCATAGGCGAACTTTTCCTTGAACGAGAGGGAGTCAGGGGAGGGATTCATGGGGCAGGCGGGGTGACTTCGGTGGCGGAAACGGGGTGAAGCGGGCGGCACGTTGCCGCGGGGGACTCAGGGTGAGGTGCGGCGGTAGACCCGCACGTAGTCAACCTCGAGGCGTTGCGGGAAAGCCTCGTCGTCCACGCCCTTGACGTTGCCCCAGTCGCCGCCGATCGCGACGTTCAGGACGAGGTGAAAGTCCTTGAAGAAAGGCCAGGCGCGCCAGTCCGCGCCCTCGCGCCGGGTGGTCAGGTAGAGGCGGTCGTCGACATACATCCGGATTTCGTCCGGCTCCCACTCGAGGGCGTAGACGTGGAAGGCTGTGGCCGCGTCGGGGACCTCGATCCGGGCCGTGCGCTGGGTGCCGTTGCGCCATTGGTGCAGCTGCGAGTGGGCCGAGGCGTGGATGACGCCGGGGTCGTGCCCGACGTGTTCCATGATGTCGATCTCGCCATTGTCCGGCCAGCCGCCGTCGCCGAGGTCCCAGACCGTGGGCAGCATCCAGATGGCGGGCCAGGAGCCACGCCCGCCGGGCACGCGCGCCCGAATTTCAAACCGTCCGTAGGTCCAGTCGCCCTTGCCCTTGGTCACGAGGCGGGCGGAGGTGTAGGCGGATTCCTCCCACGGCTCGCGCCACGCTTCGATGACTAGCAGGCCGTCCTCCACGCGGGCGTTTTCGCGCCGGTCCTCGGTGTAATACTGCAATTCCCGGTTGCCCCAGCCGTGTCCGCCGACGTCGTAGCTCCAGCGCGCCGGGTCCGGGGCGCCGGGGGTGTCGAACTCGTCTTGCCACACCAAATCCCAGACGGGTTGGTCCGGCGGCGTCCCGCCGGATAGGGCGCCGGCGCAAATCAGGAGCAAGGTGGGGCAACGGAGGAGATGCATGGGAATCAAAGGGAGGGGAGGACGTAGGTTTGAATGGCGTGGGCGGGCGTGGAGCAGGCGACGGCGTCCTGGCCCGCCGTCAAGGAGAAGGGAATCGCTGCATCGCTCGAGTTGGCTACGATGGCGACCAACGAGCCGTCGGGGTTGGCGAAGGCGATGGATTGCAGACCGGCCGGGCCGCCGGCGGAAGCCACGCGGCGGGCTCCCGGCCGCACGAATTTGCTGAAGTGGGCAATGTAGTAGAAGGCCGGGGTGTAGGTCACCTCTCCCGTCGTGGTATCCACCAGCACCGGCGCGTCGCAAAAATTGCCGACGTGGTTGGGTCCGCCCCGCTGATCTAGCGCGATGTTCCAATCAATGTATCCAGCGACCCAATTCGAGAGATCCCCGATCATTTGGCGCGCGTAGCCCTCGCCATGTTCCCAGCGGCCAAGGTTTTCGCCGCCTTCCCAGCAACCCTCGGTGAACAGGATGGGCTTGTCGGGATACTTGGCATGGACGCGCGACGACGCGGCGAAGTCGTCGCTGACATACCAATGCAGGCCCAGGCCCCAGAGGTAGCGGGCCGTGGCCGGGTCGCCGAGGAGCGCGTCGGCGTGGGCCTTGAGAATGTCGCGGTTATGATCATGACCGATCAACTTGATGTCCGACCGGCCGGCGGCCGCCAGGGCCGGGCCGAGATGGTCCCGCACAAACGCGCGTTCTTGCTCGGGCGAATACAGGCACGATTCCCACACCTGCCGGGCCTCGGGCTCGTTCTGCACGGTGAAGGCCCAGACCTCGAGGCCCTCCTCGCGGCGCATGGCCTCGGCGAATTTCACGTAGCAGCGCGCCCACGCGGGCGCATATTCCCCCCGCAGGGAGCCGCCGCCGTCCATCTGGCCGTTCGTCTTCATCCAGGCGGGGGGACTCCATGGAGATACGACCAGCTTGAACCGTCCGGCCCCGGCGGTGTTCGCGGCGTCATGCAGCAGCGGCATCAGCCACCGGCGCATGGGGGCGAGGGTGAAGTCGTGGAGTTCATAGTCGCCCGGCGTTTCGGTCAGCGACCAGATCGAAAGCGAGAAATCGCAGCTGTTAAGATGGGTCCGCGCGAGGGTGTAGCCGATGCCGTCTGCCGGATCATAGTAGCGACGGATCACCTCCAGCCGTCGTTCGGGCGGGAGCTGGGCGAGCACCCAGGCGGATGATTCCGTCAGGGTCCCGCCAAAGCCGATGATTTCCTGAAAGCGGACGGAGGCATCGATCCGCGCGGCCGCGGAAGTGTCCGGCGCCGGCGGCGGCGCGGACCGAGGCGTGAGGCGGTGGCCGGAATCGCGGGCGGTTTCGAAGACCTGCCAAGAGGGGGCGGCGCGACCCACCGGCGCGAGCATGACGGCGAGGCCAAGGCCAAGCAGAGCGGGGTGGGGGCGCATGGACGGGGTGAAAAGGGATGCGCCCAGCCGTGGGGTCCGGGCTGGGCGCAGCAATAACCAACGATACGAAACCAGAGGTTTAGAACTTGGTTCTGAACTCGAGGTGGATGGTGCGCGGCTGGGCGTAGATCAGGCCGTAGAGCTTCCGGTCATCGAGGAGGTTGTTGACGTTGAGCTGCACGCTCGAGTCGTGGCCGCGCCACGCGAAGTCGTAGCGGACCATGGCATTGACGTTGAGGCGGCTGTCGGTCTTGAGGATCACGAGGTTGCCGTCCCTGTCGGTCACGCGCTGGCCGCCGCCGTGGGTGATGCCGGATTGATATTCCCGCGGTGACTCGTAGGTGGCGCCAAGGCCGACGGTCAGGCCTTTGGCCCGGCCCTCGGTGAACTTGTAGTTGCCCCACATCGTGTAAACGTGCTCCGGGGTGTCGTCCTGCTTTTCGCCGGTGCCGTAGCCAATGCCGGTCCAAGTCGAGGAATCGTTGGGATCGCCATAGACCACGTCGAGGGACTTGCCGGTGAGGCCCCAGTCGGTGTTGGGGAAATACCACACCGCCCAGCGGTCCTGCGGATAGGGATACTTGGTGAAATTGCCCGCCGAAGTGATGATCTTCTGCGTGTGGGCGTAGTTGGCCACCAGCTGAAAGTTGTTGTTCGGGGACCAGACCAACTCGCAGCTCCAGCCGGAGGCCTCGTCCGAGCCGATGACCGAATCACCCTTGGAGGCGGCGATGTCGTTCCAGGCATTGTTGGTCTCGCTGTCGTAGATGTAGAGCCAGCCCGGCCAGCTCATGCCGCGCGACTTGGTCTCGTCGAAAACCTTGTCGAGATAGGCCGCGCCGGTGGACTGGGAGGCATTGACATACCATTGGCCGTTTAGCTGGTAGATGGCACCGGCGCTGACGCCGGCATTCCATTGGGCGAGGGCGGCCTCGGTGGCGCCGTTGCCGCCATTGCTGCCGCCGGGCACGCTGGCCGGGGAGAAATTGGAGACGTTGTAAATGATGTCCCGATTGGGG
The DNA here is from genome assembly GCA_029979145.1 of Opitutaceae bacterium. Classification (GTDB taxonomy): domain Bacteria; phylum Verrucomicrobiota; class Verrucomicrobiia; order Opitutales; family Opitutaceae; genus Cephaloticoccus. The sequence continues at coordinate 651 of JAPOIC010000054.1, read as the reverse complement.
TTGAACTGGATGTCGTGGCTCGTGGGCGCCCACCAGTAGTTCAACGGCGTGCCGGTGCGCTTGATTTTAAATTTGCTGACCGAGCCGGAGAGTTTGCCCTCGAGGAGGTCGAACTTCAGGCCGTATTCGTTGCTGGTGGCGACGATGGGACCGATCGGGGTGCCGGTGGTGTCCTTGGCGCCGCTGAAGTTGGGCTGCACGCCTTCGGCCCGCAGGGCGAACACGGAGACCGCGCGGTTCAGGGCCACGCTGATGCCGTTGGAGTAGGTGCGCTCCTTCACCTTCTTCGAGCGCACGTCGGTGGAGGCATTCCACACCGAATTGTGCCAGTGCACGAAGTTGTCGCTGAGGTCATCGCGCAGGCCCGAGACGATGAAGATGCGGTCGTCGAGGAACTTGCCCGAATAGACGAGGTAGGTCGCCTGATTCCAAGCGAGGCTGTAGCCGTCCTGGTAGTTCACCATGGCGACTTCGGCCGTGCCGTCACCCTGGATGCCGAAGCGGATGGGGGAGGCGTCGAGCGGGGACTTGTAGTTCCAGGCGCCGTCCGGCGTTTTGATCGTGCTGTAGCTGTTGACCTGTTTTTCTTGGGAGTGGCCGAGGAGGAAGGAGTGGTTCATCTTGAGCCCCACCGCCCGATACAGCAGGCCC
>JAPOIC010000035.1 GCA_029979145.1 Opitutaceae bacterium | reverse complement strand
CGGGCGTGGGCTGCTGCCTGCCCGGCAACGAGGTGTGGTTCGGCCACGCGACGACGCGTGATTTCGTGACGTGGGAAACCCACGTGCCGTGTTTCTTCATCGATTCGCGCGGCTGGGACCACGGCCACGTCTTTGCCCCCTTCGTGCTGAGCCACGAGGGGCGGCATTGGATGCTCTATACCGGTGTGGCGACGGACAACACACAGCGCATCGGCGTGGCGGTGTCGGATGACCTGTTCCACTGGGAGCGCGCCGCTGATGCCCCGGTGATCCAGCCGGAGAATTACCCGTGGGCGTTTTGTCCAACGACCGGCGGGGCGGCTTGTCGCGACGCACACGTGATCGAACACGAAGGCCGATTCCAGCTCTACTACACCGCGGTGAAAGGAGACGGCAACGGCTGCGTGGCGCGGGCGTCCTCCACGGACCTGATCACTTGGCGCGACGAGGGCATCGTTTACGGCTTCAACGCATGGAACCAATGCGAGTCGAGCAACGTGCAGCGGCTCGACGACGGGCGCTGGCGGCTCTTCTTTGGTGGCCACCACGCGTGGAGCTATGTCGACGCGGACCAGCCGCTGCGCTGGCCGGACGTCGCGCCCACGGTGCTTCGCGACGACATCACTGGCATGGAGGTTATCCGCCGCCGCGGCGACCGCTGGCTCGTCGCGTATTTCGGGCTGCGGTATTACCGGTTACACGTCGGCATGATCGACTGGTCGGCGACGAAGCCAACGATCGTGCAGGTCACCGATCGCGCGGTGCTGGCGGAATTCGGATTGTAGGGCGGGGTTTCCAAACCCCGCCGCGATAACGAATGGCGACCGAAAAGGCGGGATCGCCTACCCCGCCCTACATGCGATCCACTTCATTTCCCCGCCGCGACCTGCTTGCCAAAGAACCGGTCCATCCAGACGGCGATGACGCCGTCGCCGGTCACGTTCGTGGCGGTGCCGAAACTGTCCTGGGCGAGGTAGAGCGCGATCATCAGCGCGACCTGCTGCTCATTGAAGCCGAGCATCGAGGTGAGCAGGCCCAACGCCGACATCACCGCGCCACCGGGGGCGCCGGGCGCGGCGATCATGATGACGCCGAGCATCAGGATGAACGGCAGCATCGTGAGCAGTGAAGGGATTTCCACACCGGGGGTCATCAGCATGACGGCGCTGGTGCAGGTGACGATGGTGATGGTCGAGCCGGACAGGTGGATGTTGGCGCAGAGGGGCACCACGAAGTTGGCGATGGGCTCACTGACCTTGGCGGCCTTCACTGAACGCAGCGTGACCGGGATGGTCGCGGCGCTGGACATGGTGCCGAGGGCGGTGAAATACGCCGGCAGCATCGTGCGGATCAGCTCAAGCGGCGAACGGCCGTTGAGGATGCCGGTGGTAACATAAAGAACCGAGAGCCAGACCCAGTGCATGATCACAACGAGCACGAGCACGGTGCCGAAAGCATGGAGCGTGGTGAACACGCTGCCATCGGCCGCCATCGCGGCGAACACGCCGGCGATGTAGAGCGGGAGCAGCGGGATGATGACCTTGGCGAGGAGCCGCTCGATCACGTCACAACCCTGCGCGAACACGGTGCGCAGGGTCCCGCTGTTGTTGGCGCTGATCCCGATGCCGAAGACGAAGGCCGCGACCAGCGCGCTGATGACGCCGAAGAGCGGCGGAATCTCCAACGCGAAGAAGGCCGCGTGCGTGGCGGTTTCATGGCCGGCCTCGCCCACCGCGGGGGCGATCATCGGGAGCGCTACGCTGGCGACGAGGAAGGCGAGGATGCCGGCGATGAGCGTCGAGCCGTAGGCGAAGCCGACCGTGCGGCCGAGGAGCTTGCCGGAGCCACTGGGCAGGCTGGCGATGCCGTTGGTGATGTAGAACAGGATGATCAGCGGAATGGTGAATTTGATCAGCTGGCCGATCGCTCCGTAAACGGTGAGCAACAGCCGGATGGTCCAGTCAGGGGCGTAGAGGCCGATAAGGATGCCGGCGGCCATGCCGGCGATGAGCTTGAGGATGATCTTCATAAGCGTGGGGTGGGTTGAGCTTGCCGGGAGGGGGGGCAGCCGCAAGCGGCGAATGGGGCGGGGGGCGCGAGACGCGGCCCAGCGCGTTGAGGTCAACGCGCTCCACCTTGGCAGCAATACAAATGCCCCCGGGAGCGCCGGCGTCCCGCCGGCCGGGATGGGGTTGTTTCTCCTGCCTCCGGCCCCGGGGAAGTTTCCGTTTGCGCCGCGCCGGTGCGCATGGCTAATTCCCCCGTTTCCATGAGCGAAAACCCAGTCGACAATTCCCACGACCAGCATGCCGTGCGACGGCAGAAGCTCGCCGACCTGCGTGCGGGTGGCTTCGACCCCTTCCGCGCCAGCGTGGCGCCCTCCAATTTTTCGCAGGACGCCAAAGCCCGCTACGTCGACGGCCAAGATTACACCGTGCCGGTCACTGTGGCCGGCCGCCTCGTGACCTTCCGCGTCCAGGGCGGCAGCTCGTTCGTGAAGATCCAGGACCAGCAGGGCCAGATCCAGCTTTACTTCCGCAAGGACGTGCTCGGCGAAGAGCGCTACGGCGTCTTCAAGAAGTCCCTCGACCTTGGCGACATCATTGGCGTGTCCGGCACCCTCTTCAAGACCAAGACCGGTGAGATTACCGTGCGCGTCGACGCGTTCACGCTCGTGTCCAAGGCCCTGCGCCCGCTGCCGGAAAAGTGGCACGGCCTGAGCGACGCCGAGCAAGTCTACCGCCAGCGCTACCTCGACGTCATCGTGAACCAGGAAAGCCGCCATCGGCTGATGCTGCGCTCCCGGCTCGTCAGTGCCTTGCGCCGATTTTTGGAGGAGCGTAACTTCCTCGAGGTCGAAACGCCCGTGCTGCAAAACGTGGCAGGTGGGGCCGCGGCGCGTCCATTCGAGACGCACCACAACGCCCTTGATACGGACTTCGTCCTGCGCATCTCGCTCGAGCTTTACCTCAAGCGCATGCTCGTCGCCGGTTACGACCGCGTGTTCGAGATCGGCCGCAATTTCCGCAATGAAGGCGTGTCGCGCCGTCACAATCCCGAGTTTACCATGCTCGAGGTCTACCAGGCCTACAGCGACTACCGTGGCATGATGGCCCTCGTGCAGGACCTGCTTCGCCACCTCGTGCGCGATGTGGTCAAGCCGGTCGACGAGGCCGGCCAGCCCGTGATGGCGATCAAGCACGCCGCGTCGGGCGAGGTGATCGACTTTGGCGCCGAGTGGCGCGAGGTGAAATATAAGGACCTCATTCGCGAGAAGACCGGCAATCCGGGCTGGTTCGACTTGAGCAAGGCCGAGAAGGTCGCCGGTGCCGAGGCGCTCGGCCTCAAAGTCGACCCGGCTTGGGAGGATTACGATGTCACCAACGAGATTTTCGGCAAGCTCATCGAGCCCACGCTGATCCAGCCCACCTTTGTCACGCACCTGCCGAAGGAGCTTTGTCCGCTGGCCAAGCTCACGGTCGATGATCCGTCGACGATCGACGTGTTCGAGCTCATCATCGGCGGCATGGAGATCGCGCCGGCTTACTCGGAGCAGAACGATCCGGACGTGCAGCGCCAGATGTTCGAGGCGCAGGCCGGCGAGGAGACGCAGAAGATTGACCATGACTTCCTGCTCGCGCTTGAGCACGGCATGCCCCCTGCCGGCGGCATGGGCATCGGCATCGACCGGCTCTGCATTTTGCTCACCGGCGCGGAGAGCATCCGCGACGTGATCCTGTTCCCGCAGCTGCGGAACACGGCCGGGGCCTGAAAAAGAAACCACGAATGGACACGAATACACACCAATATGGCTTCGCCGCGGGTGGTATCGTGGATTCGTGTTCATTCGCGTCCATTCATGGTTAACCCATGCCCTGGTATCTCTACCTCGCGCTGAAACAGCTTTTCCCCACGGGGCGGCGGTTCCCGTTCTTCACGGTGATCTCCGTGCTGGGCGTGGCGCTGGGGGTGGCCCTGTTGATCGTGTCGATCAGCGTCATGGGCGGTTTCGGCCACCAGATTCGCCAGATGATCGTCGATACCCAGGGCGACGTGCAGGTGCGCACCTACGGGCTGATGCTCAACCCCGGCAGCGTGATGTCCCGCATCGAGTCCGTCCCGGGCGTGGTTGCCGCCGCACCCTATGCCGAGGGCGTGGCGATGCTGGAATACGACCGCAAACCCGTGTTTCCCGCCGTGCAGGGCATCGATCTCGTCCGCGCGGAGCAGGTCGTGCCGCTGCGGCGCTTCGTGCGCGTGGGCTCGCTCGATGATCTCGATGATGACTCGATTATCATCAGTGCCCAGCTGGCCGTGAACATCGGCGCCCGGGTGGGCTCGACCATCGAACTCTATTCTCCGCTCTTGCTGGAGCGCGCCAAGCGCGACGAGGTGATGCTGCCCCGCGAGCTGCAGGTCGTGGGCATCTTCGAGATCGGCCACCAGCAGCTCGACAGCTCTGTGGTGCTCGTGACCCTGCGCACGATGCAGGACCTCTACGGACTCGGCTCGGCGGTCCACGGCATCAACGTCAAGGTCGCCGATGGCGCCGATGCCGATGCGATGGCCGCCAAGATCAACGCGGCGCTAGACCCGATGGGCAACGCCGAGGCGCGCTCGTGGATCGACGCCAACCAGGACTTCCTCTTTGTGCTGCAACTGGAGAAGAACATGATCTTTTTCCTGCTGACCTTCATCATCGTGGTGGCGGCGTTTTCGGTCGCCAGCTCGTTGCTCATCTCGGTCGTGCGCAAGACCCGCGAGATTGGCCTGCTCGGGGCGCTCGGCGCGAAACCAAGGCACGTGGCCGCCTGTTTCTGCTTTCAAGGCTTCTTCATCGGTGTGGCCGGCACCGTCTGCGGGTTGGCCTTCGGTTTCACCTTCCTGCATTTCCGCAACGATGTGATCCGGGTGTTCACCGAGCTGACCGCCACCGAACAGGTGCTGGCGCGCTTTTACCAGTTCAGCCAACTGCCCTCCTACACGGCGACCGACGATATCATTTTGATCGTGGTTTGCGCCGTCGTCATTTCCACCCTGGCCGGCCTGCTGCCGGCGTGGCGCGCCGCGCGCCTCAAACCCGTGGAGGCGCTGCGCAGTGAGTGACTTGTCTAATCCATCGGTCTTGCAGGAGGTGACGGAGAGAACAGAGACTCCGTTTCCTCGGTATGTTCCTGTGAAAATTCTGAAGTGCGGGGTTCTGCACCGATGAATCAGCCCACTACAACTCCGGTGTTGCAGGCCACTGACGTGCACAAGGCGTTCGTGAGCGGCGATCGCCGCATCGCGGTCCTGCGGGGCACATCGATGGCGGTCGCGGCCGGGGAGAGCGTGAGCATCCGCGGCGAGTCCGGTTCGGGCAAATCCACGCTGCTCAATTTGGTGTCCGGCCTGGATACGCCGGACTCCGGCACGATTCTCTGGGGCGGCCAGCCCAAGCTGCCCATGGCCCGCGCCAACTACCTCGGTATCATTTTCCAGTCGTTCTACCTGATCCCGGAAATGGACGCGCTGGCCAACGTCCTGATGGCCGCGCGCATTTGCGGACGCGTGGGCGCGGCGGAAAAGAAACGCGCCGCCGACCTGCTGGCGCGGGTCGGCCTGAGCGAGCGCGCCACGCATCTTCCCGCGCAGCTTTCTGGCGGCGAACGCCAGCGCGTCGCCTTGGCCCGGGCGTTGATGAACAATCCCGCGCTGGTCCTCGCAGACGAGCCCACCGGCAATCTCGACGAGAAAACCGGCGATGCGGTGATCGACCTGCTGCTCAAGCTTTGCGCGGAAACTCAGACGGCGGTGGTCTTGGTGACGCACAACCCGGCCCACGCGGCAAAGTGCGGCCGGCACCTGACCCTGCACGACGGCGTGCTGACCTGATCCGCGGGCGGCCGTTTGTAACGTATTACGTTACAAACGCCGTAGGCGCGCCGGGCCATTGGGCGCGACGGCGTCCCGCCGGCCACAGTAGCGAAATGGCGTTGCGCAACCCGAGCGCGTTGGGATCAACGCGCTCCACCTCAAGGCCCGGCGCGATTACGGCGCCGGGTGGCGGTCATCCTGCACGGCGGGGTCGCCGTAGTAATAAAACAGCGTCGGAAGGCCGTCGTCCTCGATGACGGTGCGGCCCCGCTTGAAACCGGCTTTCTCCAGCACGCGGTGGGATGTGGTGTGCGCGGGGTCGACGGTGGCGAGGAGATTGGGCAGGCCCAAGGTGCTGGTTGCATTGGCGACCATTCCGCTTAGGGCCTCGGTCGCATAGCCTTGGCCCCAGTGTTCGCACAGGAGGCAGTATTTGGTCTCGGGAGCGATTTGATCGCTGGGGTGCGTGATGCCGCAGCAGCCCACGAGCGCGCCATTGTCAGGTCGCCGCAACGCCCACATGCCGTAACCGCGGCGCGTATAGTTCTCCAGAGTGATCGTGATCCAGCGCGCGCAGGCCTCCCGGGTGATCGGCTTGCCGTCGCCGACGAACCGCATGGCCTCGGGATCGCTATAAACGGTGAACAACAGATCCGCGTCGTCTGGCCCCAGTCGCTCCGCACGCAGTCGTGCAGTGGTGAACACAGCTTCAGCCATTGCGCGGCAGGCGGACCAAGGCGGTCCGTTTCACACGTATTTCGCCCGGCCGGTCATGACTTCGATGAGGCGCGGGTCGGCGCCGGCGAGGACTTTGTCCATGGCAGGGTTGGGCTCGGCGACGGAGCAGCGGAAGGCGAGGCTGTCGCCGCGCGCATATTGCAGCTGCATGAGGTAGCGCGTCTTGGTGCCCGTGTTCGGCCGGCCGCGGTGCCAGGTCTGGTGGTTGAACAGGTAGATGTCGCCGGCCCGGCAGTAGATTTGCTCCACGCCTTGGCCTTCGAAGACGAGATTGTCCACGTCGGGCAGGCGGCCGGAGTAGTGGCTGCCGGGCACGATCTCGGTCGGGCCGTCGTCGAGCTCCTGGATGTCGGTCAACGGCACCTGGACGCTGAGCCACATCAGTGGCATCCGGGCGCCCGCCGGCCAGCGCGGGATCTCCGGCGGCAGGGGATGCTCGAGTTTGTTGCAGTCATCGACATGCCAGTTGGAGACGGCCTCGCCGGGTTTGTTGCGGATCACGTTCTGGCCGCAGAAGCGGCACTCGGGCCCAAGGATTTCCTGCACCAGGGAATAGATCGGCTCGCGAATGAAGAGGCGGGCGAAGGCGATGTCCTCCCGCTCCGGCTCGCGCACGACGAACCAACCCTTGCTGGCCGCCTGCACGGAAGGGCGGCTGGCGATTTCGTCGGTCATGGCGCGCAGTTGCGCGCATTCCTCGGCGCTCAGGACGTTGCGCACGACGGCGAATCCGTCGCGATGAAAGCGATCGATGATGTCGCTGGTTTCCGATTCCGACAAAGGTTGGGTAAGCATGGGGTGGGGATTCGGGGAAGCCTAGAGAGCGACCGGGCGCGGAAGACAAGCGCCGAGCCTGAAAACCCATGAAAATTTGCGGGGCGGTTTCCCGCGTTGCCACCGGGGACGGAAACCCCTGCATTGGGCGCATGCCATTCGCCTCCCCTGAACGGATCCGTTGCGGCGTGGCCGGAGTGGGTTCACTCGGCCAGCACCATGCGCGGATCTACGCCGCCCTGCCGGGCGCCGAGCTTACCGGCATCTTCGAGACCAGCGACGAGCGCGCCGCCGAGATCTGTGCGCGGCACAATTGCCGGCGGTTCGCGACGATCGAGGAACTCGGCGAGGTCTGCGATGCGGTGTCGGTGGTGGTCCCGACGGACCGCCATGAGCAGGTCGCCCTGCCCTTGCTGCAGCGCGGGACGCATTTGCTGATCGAGAAACCGTTGTGCGCGAGCCTGGAGGAAGCCGAGCGCGTGCTCGCCGCCGCCCAAGAGCACGGCTGCCTCGTGCAGGTGGGGCACATCGAGCACTTCAACCCGGTGATGAGCTTCCTCGAGAAGCACGTGGACGCGCCGCAATACATCACGGCCGAGCGCCTCGCGCCCTACCAGCCGCGCGGCACCGAGGTCGGTGTCGTGCTCGACCTCATGATTCATGACATCGGCATCGTGCTGGCCCTGGTGAAGTCGCCGATCAAACGCATCGACAGCGTGGGTGTCACCGTGCTGTCCAAGGGCGAGGACATCGCCAACGCCCGTTTGGAATTTGAAAACGGCTGCGTGGCCAACCTGAGCGCCAGTCGCATGAGCACGAAGAAACAGCGCGAGATCCGCATCTTTCAGTCCAACGCCTACCTCTCGCTTGATTTCATGAACCAGGCCGGGCACCTGGTGAAGAAGAGCGACATCATCGCCTATGGCCTGAAAATGAAGGTCGGCTTGGTAAAGGCCGGCGACCTCAGCGCCATTCCGGTGAAGGAGATACCGATCGAGAAGGGCGAGCCGCTGGCCCTGGAGCTGGCCAGCTTCCTCGATAGCGTACGCGAGGCGCGCCAGCCCAAGGTTGGCGCCGCCCTCGGCAAGAGCGCGCTCGAGGTGGCGATCACAATCACGGATCAAATCCGAAAGAAGAGTGCATAACCGCGAAAAGCGCCAAGGTCGCAAAGAACGGATGCTATTTTCTCCTGTAATCATACCGAGTGCGGCCACTCACAGTGCAATTTTTTCAACTTGGCGTGGTTCATCTCTTGGCGAACTTCGCGATCTTGGCGGTAAATCATGAGTGAGGACTCACCAAAGATTCCCTTTCGCCTGCCGGCGCCGGCGGCGGCTCGTCCCGACCTGCTGGTGGTGGCGGGGGAACATTCGGGCGACGAGCATGCGGCGGTGGCGGTGGCGGAGCTCCTTGCCAAACGGCCGGGACTGAGCGTCTGCGCATTGGGCGGCCCCAAGCTGGCGGCGGCGGGCGCGGAGTTGCTGCACGACCTCACCGCCAGCTCGGTCGTGGGTTTTGTCGAGGTGCTGAAGAGCTACTCGTTTTTCAAAGCGCTGCTTGCGCAAACCTTGCGCTGGATCGCGGAACACCGGCCGCGCGCGGTGTGCTTCGTGGATTATCCGGGATTGAACCTGCGGCTGGCCGCGGCGCTGCGCGAACGCGGGCTGTCGGTGAAAGGCGGCGGCGACGTGCAGGTGCTCTATTACATTTCGCCGCAGATCTGGGCTTGGAAGGCACACCGGCGGTTTGCGATGGCGCGCGACCTAGATGCGCTGGCGGTGATTTTCCCTTTCGAAGTCGGTTGTTACAGCGACACCGATCTGCCGGTGGAATTCGTCGGGCACCCCTTCGTCGCGGCGGACTATGTTTCTCCGGTGCGGCATGATCCATCGGCGCCGATCCTGTTGCTACCCGGGAGCCGCAAACAGGCGGTGGCGCGGATTCTGCCGGTGCTGCTGCGCGGCCTGGCGGCGCACGATCCGTCGGCAGCGGCGACCATCCTTTATCCCAGTGAAGCCGTGCTGGCGGTGATCCAAGCCGCGCATCCGCCGGCGCAAATCCGGTGCGTGCCAATTGGGGGCGAGGCGGTGCCCGCTTCGGCCGTGCTCACCAGCTCGGGCACGATGTCGTTGCATTGCGCCTTGGCGGGAATCCCGGGGGCCATTGCTTATCGCACGAATCCGCTCACCTACCTGCTGGCCCGTTGGTGGGTGAAGCTGGACTACATCGGCATCGCGAACCTGCTGCTGAAAGAACCGATGTATCCGGAGTATATCCAAGATGCCGCGCGGCCCGCGGCCTTGGCCGCCGAGTTGCGCGCCTGCCTGCACGACGCTTCGAGGCGCGCGTCCACCGTCGCCCAACGCGACCGGCTTGCGGCCTTGCTCAATCAGCCGGCGGCCGGCACGGTGGCTGACTGGCTCGCCCGGCATCTGGGGTAAGCTGAAGATTCTCCTCTAATTTACCTCGCCCCGATGAGCCCCTTAAATTCCCGCCCCTCCGTGCCAGGTCGCGGCGTGGCTCGCTTGCCGTGGATCGTGTTCGCGGTCGGGTGCCTGGGCAGCATGCTGGCCTGGGTGCTGGTGCGTCAGGAGCAGGCCCGCCGCGCGACCTGAGTCTGGTTGGAGCGCTGATTTCTGTAGGGCGGGGTCGCTGACCCCGCCTTGCGATTTGGATTTGCACAGGAGGAAACGAAGGGAACAGAGAACTGGAGCTGCGGCGCCCCTGCCGCGGCGGGGACAGTTACCCTTAGGCGGGGTCAGCGACCCCGCCCTGCATCCTGGAAAAGGATCCTTGAGCCAATTTCCGGATTAGCGCGAATTAGCGTTGGCACCACTCCGGCCGGCCTTTGCTTACGGATGGGCGGGCACGTCGCGGTGTGCACTGCCGGTGGCCGTGCCAGTTAGTCGCGGCTCGATCTGCTCCCAAACGACCGCAGTGCGTTCAGTGAGCAAGGTGCGGCACTTTTCGATCTCGGCCTCGCGGGCGGAACGGTTCTCTTCGGCGATCTTCGCGAGGTCGTCGAGGTTGTAGAGGTAGACGTTGGGCAGGTCGGCGGCGCTCGCCTCGACATCGCGCGGCAGGGCGAGGTCGATCAGGAAAAGCGGCCGGGCCGCTCGGCGGCGCATGGCGTCGCGCACCGCGGCGGTCGTCAGCACCGTGCCCGGCGCGGCCGTGCTGCACACCACGATGTCGAAGTCCGCCAGGTGGTGTTCGCGGTGCTCGAAGGGGAGGGCGGTGGCATCCATCGCGGAGGCCAGCTCCATGGCGTGCTCAATGCGGCGGCTGGAAACGGTGAGCGCCGCGGCGCCGCGGCTTTGAAAGGCCCGGGCGGTCTTTTCACCGATGTCGCCGGCGCCGAGCAGCAGGATGCGCACGGAGCTGAGTACGCCGTAGATGGTCTGGGCGAGCTCGACGGCGACGTTGGCCACGCTGACCTGGCCGCTGGTGATGGCGGTGTGGGTGCGCACGTGCTTGGCGGCTTGAAAGGCTTTTTGGAAAACGCGGTTCAGGACGGGGCCCGTGCTGCGGCGTTCCTGGGCGCGGGCGTAGGCGTCCTTCACCTGCCCAAAAATCTCGGTCTCGCCGATGAGCTGGGAATCGAGACCGGCAGCCACCTCCATCAGGTGTTGCACCGCGGGACGGCCGTGCAATTGAAGCGCAAACTTGGCGAATTCAGCCTCGGCAAAATCCTGCCGCATGCAGAAGACGGCCTGAAGGTGTCGCAGCGTCTCGGGCCCGGAAGCGACGCCGTAGAACTCGGTGCGGTTGCAGGTGCTTAGCACCGTGAACTCGTCGAGGCCCGGGACGGTGGCGAGGGCCTGGTGCAGCGGATCCAGGGCCTCGGCGGCGAGCGCGAGTTTTTCGCGCACTTCGATCGGCGCCTGATGGTGGGTGGCCCCGAGGACAAACAGTGTCTGGCGTTCGCCCGGCTCGCTCATGACTTCACCTCCTGCGACTGCGCCACGGGGTTGCGGCTGGAGTTGACCGGACCGAGGGAGAGCAGCGCGGCCGCGAAGAGCGCGATGCAGGTCCACGCGAAACGACGCGAGACGAGCCGGCCGCGCAGGCGCAGGCCGAGCGCGGCGCCGTAGGCCGCCCAGATGGCGACGGTGATCAGGAGCTTGGCAAGATTGACACTGCCGGGCTCGCGCAGCCAGTAGGCCGAGCCGACCAGCAGCGCCGCGGACAAGAGGGCAAGGCCCGTGGTCAACAGCCGCGTGCTGATTTGGTCGAGATCAAGAATCGAGGGGAGAAACGAAAACCATCCGCCCAGGCGCTTGTGCTTCAGGGAGTAGTTGCGCAGGAGCAGCATCACCGCCGTCAGCGCGAGGAGGGCGAAAACTCCGTAACTGAAGAGCGCGAGGGCCGCGTGGAACTCGATCCACGGGTTGCTGCCGAAAAGGTGCGAGCGGCGGGTGGCATCCCAAGCTGGGATCGCCAGCGCTGTGAGGGTCAGGACCGCGGAGAGGCAGGCGGTGAAGTAGCCGAGCAACGAGGAGCGGAACGTCACGCCCACGACCAAATAGAGGGTGGTCGCGGACCAGGCGGTGAATTGGAAGAGCTCGAAGGTGTTGCCCAAGGGGCAGCCGCCGACGGTCAATCCGCGCAGGTAGAGCCCGAGCAGCTGCATGAGATAGCCGGCGCCGATCAACGCATACATCGCCACGCCGGAGGGCCGGCCGCCCCGCCAAAGCGACCACGTGCCCAGCAGGAATCCGACGAGGTAGAACTCGCCGGCAATCCAGAGCCAGTCACGGTCCGTCATTGAGGAAAACATGCGAAGGGCCAACTTGGCGGGTTGGGCCGTGGTGGCAAGTGCAGCCCGCGGGTCACCGGGCCGGCGCCCATTGGGCGAGGAAGGCCGTCACTTTGGCCGGACTATGGCCTTCGCCGTCCTCCAGCGAACCGGTTTCCTGGGTCACCAGCGGCTGGCCATCGGTGTCGAGCACCACGAACACGGGTAGACCGTGTTGGGTCGGATTGCCGTAGCGCTCAACCACGTCGGCGTTTCGCTTCACGCCCTTGCGGGTGTTTACGTCGACCATGACGAGGACGTAGTCCCGGGCCAAGGCGGTGGCGATTTCGGGAGAAGATTGCATCCTGCCGTGGAGCCGATG
>JAPOIC010000022.1 GCA_029979145.1 Opitutaceae bacterium | reverse complement strand
GTTCATCTGTGGTTCAAGGCCTTTTCTATTAGTGTGAATTCGTGTCCATTCGTGGTTAAACTGTCTTAGCTCTCATGCCGCGCTGCGTCGCTTTTCTCCGCGGGATCAATCTCGGCAAGCGCCGCCTGCCGATGACGGAGCTGAAGCGCCACTTCGAGGCGCTGGGGTTCGGCGAGGTCGCGACCTTCATCGCGAGCGGCAATGTCGTCTTCGCCACGCCGGCGCGCGATGTCGCAAAGCTGGAGTCTCGGATCGAAGCCCATTTGGCGAAGGCGTTGGGCTATTCCGTCGATACCTTTGTGCGTCGCGCCGACGAAGTCGCGGCGGTGCTGGCATCCGTGCCGTTTCCGGACGGCGTGCCGGAGGACGGCGGCATCTACGTGTCATTTCTCAAGCAACCCCTTCCGGCCGCCGCGGCCAGGGGCCTGCTGGCGTGCAGCCGGCCGACTGATCGCTTCGCCCTGGTCGGGCGAGAACTCTACTGGCGCCGCGTCGGCGGCATGGCGGACGCCGATATCTGGACTTCACCGGCCGTGCGTGCGCTCAAGCTGCCGACGATGACCATGCGAAACCTGACCTCGCTGCAGAAACTGGCGGCGAAATTCGGGATGACCTGACGCCTCGGCTAGGAACTGCGAGACAGGGTGGTTGCCGCGGATTACACGGATTCGCGCGGATGAATTGAATCTGCGTCCATCCGCGAAATCCGCGGGAAAAAACTCCGACCGATCTGCTTCCTCAACGCGCTATCTCGGTCAGCAGGGCGACCTGCAACTCCGGCAGGCAAGTAAAAATCCGGTCGGCGCTGGCGGCTGTCAGTTGCTCCGCGTCGTGGGTGCCGGTGGTCACGCACCAGCAGACGAAGCCTCCGTTGTGCGCGGCTTGCACGTCGAACGGCGAGTCGCCGACAAGCAGGGTGGTTGCGGGTTCGGCGTGGAGTTCGTCCAGCACATGGGCGGCGAGCTCGGGCTGGGGTTTGAGCCAAGGCGTGTCGCCGGCACCGTAGACGCCCGCGAGGAAGGGCGTGAAGCCAAGGTGGGCGCAGATGCGGCGGGAGGCGCCGGCGTGTTTGTTGGTGTAAACGGCGAGGGTGGTGCCGCGGGCGTGCAGCGCCTGCAGGAGCGCGAGCGCGCCGGGCATGGGTTGCACGTCTTCGAGGAGGATCCGGTCCGTGAAGGCGGTGTGCAGGGCGATGGCCTCGGTGATCAGCTCCTCCGGCAGGAAATGCGCCATGGCGTTGCGCAAGCCGCCGCCGACGGCCCGGCGCACTTCCGCCATCGTGGGCGCGGGCCGGCCGAAATGCGGCAGCGTGTGGCCGTAGGCGCGATGAATCGTGGTGAAGGCGTCCACCAAGGTGCCGTCGAGATCGAGAAGGATGGTGCGAAAGCCCATGTCCGGCCACGTTGCCGCGACTTTGCGCCCGAATACGAACTTTTTGTAGTTTTGCTTTCGTGGCGACCCGCTACAACGAACAGCCATGCCTGCGTCGCCCGCCGCCCCCGAAGCCCGCGTTGCCCTCGCGATGGACGGCGACGCGGCGGTGGTGACCTTGGCGGGAGTGTGGCGGGTGACCGAGCCTCGACCCACTTGGGCCGACGTGGTGCGCGGGCACGATCCCCGGCACGTTAGCCTGGATGTCGGTCAGCTGCAGAAATGGGACAGCTCGCTGTTGCTCTTCCTGTTCGATTTGCAGCAGTGGTGCCGGGTCGCGGGGGCGTATTGCGACTTGTCGGCCTTGCCCGACAAGGTGCGCGAGATGCTGGGCCAGCTTTCGCGGTCGCATGAAACCAGCGTGCCGTTCGATCGTTCGCAGAACTTTCTCGATTCCGTCGGGCAGGCGGCGATCGAGGCCTTCGAGCGCGGGCGGGAGATTTCGTCCTTTGTCGGCGAGTGCGCCATCGGCGTCGCCAACCTCATCAAGCGTCCGCGCAAGTTTCGCTGGGCAGACTGCCTTGAACAGATGCAGCAGTGCGGCGCGATGGCCCTGCCGATTGTGAGCCTTATCAGCGTGCTCGTCGGCCTCACCCTGGCCTACACGGGCGCGCTGATTTTGCGGCAGTATGGCGGCGACATCTATGTAGCCGACCTCGTCGGTATCTCGATGGTGCGGGAAATGGGCGCGCTCATGACCGCGATCGTGCTGGCCGGTCGCACGGGCGCGGCATTCGCGGCGCATCTTGGCAACATGAAGGCGAACGAGGAAATCGACGCCCTTAACACGCTCGGTATTTCGCCGGTGGATTTTCTTGTGATGCCGCGCCTGGTGGCGCTCTGCCTGATGATGCCGCTGCTCGCGCTCTACGCCAATTGCCTGGGCATCATCGGCGGCATGGTCATCGCAATGGGCATTTTGGACATCCCGCCTGCCGCCTACTGGGTCGAGATGCTGACGATCGTGGACATGTCCGACATCATGTCCGGCCTGATCAAGGCCTCGACCTTCGGCGTCATCGTCGGCGTGGCCGGCTGCCTCCGTGGCCTGCAGGCCGAGCGCAGCGCAATGGGCGTGGGCCTCGCGGCCACGTCCGCCGTCGTGACCGCCATCCTTTTCATTATCGTGGCCGACGCGCTTTACGCGGTCGTGTTCGACATCCTGGGAATCTGAACCATGACCGAAACCGACGATCATCCTTCCATCGAGGTCAGCGTCCTGAGTTGCGGCTATGACGGCCGGCCCGTCCTCCGCGACCTCACGTTCACCGTCCGGCCGGGCGAGATCTTTTTCATCATCGGCGGTTCGGGCTGCGGCAAAAGCACGCTGCTGCGCAACCTCATCGGCATCAACCGGCCGCTCGGCGGTGAGGTGAAGTTCTTCGGGCAAACCATCGACCACGGCGACCCCGCCGGCCGGCGCGAGCGCTTGAAAACCTTCGGTGTCCTCTACCAAAGCTCGGCCCTGTGGAGTTCGCTCACCCTCCGCGAAAACGTCGCCCTGCCGTTGGCGGAATACACGATGCTGAACAAGCGCGAGATCGAGGAAATCGCCACGCTCAAGCTCACGCAGGTCGGCCTCACGGGCTTCGAGGACTATTATCCCTCGGAAATCAGCGGCGGCATGAAGAAGCGCGCCGGCCTCGCGCGCGCCCTCGCGCTGGATCCGCAGATCGTGTTCCTCGACGAACCCTCGGCCGGCCTTGATCCCATCACCTCGCGCAAGCTCGACGAGCTGGTCCTCCAGATCCGCGAGCTGTTCGGCACGACCTTGGTGGTCGTGTCGCACGAACTGGCGTCGATCTTCAGCATCGCCGACCGGGTCATCATGCTCGACAAGGACGAGCAGGGCATCATCGCCGAGGGCCCCCCGGTCGAGTTGGCTCGCTCCAGCCGGGATGCCCGCGTGACTGAGTTCCTGCACCGCGGAGACCGCCCGGAAAACATGCCCTGAAGCCTCTCGTCCGTTTAAGTCTGTCCATTTTTTCAAATCCGCCTAAACACCGTCCCCAGTGAAAACCAAGGTCAGTCCCGCCATTGTCGGCGCCTTTGTGATCGGAGCCTGCGCGCTCGGCGTGATCGCCCTGCTTTCCTTCGGCAGTTTCAGCCTGTTTACCAAGCCGCAGCGCTTCGCGGTTTTCTTCAACGAGTCGATCCACGGCCTCGACCTCGGCTCCCCGGTCAAGCTGCGCGGCGTGCGCGTGGGCCGGGTCGTCGATCTCGCCATCCAGTTTGACGACGCGAAGAAACAGTCGGTGGTGCGCGTCGTCTGCGAATTCAACCGCAACATCATCAAGGACGGGCTCGGGGGTGAGGTCGACGTGACCAGCCGCGACGTGCTGCAAGGCCTCGTCGACGGCGGCCTGCGCGCCCGGCTGGGGGTCATCGGCCTGGCGACGGGCCTGCTTTACGTGGAACTCGACTTTTTGGATCCCGCCGAAAATCCCGCGGTGCCGCACCCCGATGAAACGCGTTACGCCGTCGTGCCGTCCGTGTTATCGGCCTATTCGGAATTCCAGGCCAGTTTTACCGAGATCCTGGCGGACGTGAAACGCATCGACCTCGCCGGGCTGGCGGGGGAGCTCCGCGGCTTCATCGCTGATGCGCGCACGCAGCTCAACGCCTTGGAGTTGGAGCAGCTTGTGACGCAGTGGACCCAGGCGGCGGAATCGATCAACACGCTGACCGCTTCGCCCGAGGTGAAAGACACCATCACCAACCTCAACGCCGCGGCCCTCGACCTGCGCAACCTGATCGACCAGCTCGACGGTCAGATCGAGCCGACGGCCGGCAAGCTCAACGAGGCGCTGGCTCAGACCCGCGGCACGCTGCAGGCCTTCAATTCCGCGGCCGAAACCATGCGGCTGTTCCTCAACGCACAGCACAACCTCGGCGCGGACTCGGCGGCGGCCTTTGCCAAGCTCACCGCCGCGGCCGAGGCTGTGCAACGACTCGCCGACTTCCTCGAACGCAACCCGCAGGCCCTGCTTTCGGGCCGCAAGCTTCCCGAATGACCATGAAGACCCGATCCGCCGCCTTTTGGATGCTCGCCGGCCTGCTGGGCTTTGCGGGCTGTTCCGTCGTCCCCGAACCGCAGGCCGACCGCACGCGCTACTTCGTGTTGTCCGAGCCCACCGCCATTCCCGCCACGCCCGTGGCGAATCCCTTGGTGCTGGGCCTGAAGCACGTCACCTTGCCGGCCTACCTCGACAAGGGCTCGATCGTCGTCCGCCGCCGCGGCAACGAGATTGCTTACAACGACCTCGCGCGCTGGGCCGAACCGCTCGGCGCCGGTCTGGAGCGGCTCGTGCGCAATCATCTGCTGGCGAGCCCGAAGGTGGGTCGCGTCCTCGGGGAAGGTTTTCCCTTTGATCAAAAGCGCGACTACGACATCGCGATCACCATCGGACGTTGCGAAGGTGTCCGGGCCGGCGGCAACCAGACCGCGCGCTTTGCCGCGACCGTTGAGATTACGGCCCCCGGCGACAACGGTCGCGTAGTGGCGCGGCGCTCGTTCGGCCCGGTTGACACCGCGTGGGATGGCGAGGATTACGGCGCCGTGGTGGAGGCCTTGAGCGCGGCGGTTGGCGCCTTGGGTGACGATATTCTCGCGGCTTTGCCCGAACGATAAGGCAGGACGCGCTCAGCGCTTGAACAGGTAGAGCACGCCCATCATGCCGAGGTAGACAAACACGCCCGGCCGCAGCCAGCGCTGCGGGATGAGGTGGCCGACCTTGATGCCGAGCCAAAGCACGGCGACCGTGGGGAGCAAAATGACGGCCGCCATTTTGAAGATGTCGGGCAGGCTTACGCTGGACATGCCCAGAAAGCCCAGGCGCGCGAATGCCGTGACCATGAAGCATGAGGCCAGCACGGCCTTGGCTTGGTCGAGGGCCCAGTCGCGCGAGTAGATGTAGGCCACGAGCGGCGGGCCGCCCATGTTGAACCCGGCGGCGAGGACCCCGGAGGCCAAACCCACGGGGAGTTCCCAGGCCGGCTTGGAGGATTTGGGTCCGGAGCGCCGGCGGATGAATTGGTTAGCGCTGATCGCCAGCATCGTGCCGCCGAGGAGCACGTAGAGCACGCGCTCGGGCAAAGCGCCGACGAGGTAGGCCCCGATCGGGATGCCGATCAGCGAGCCAATCAGCAGAAACCGTGCATCGCCCCAGCGGAATGAAGCGCGTTGCCAAAACAACGCGAACGACATGACCGCGGCATTCAGGACCGCGAGCAGGATGACGGCGTCGCGAAAACCCAGCACCAGCGGCAGGAGCGTCATGGCCACGATGCCAAAGGCGAAACCGAGGATACCTTGGGCCAGCGCCGACACCGCGAAGATCAGCAACACGGCGAAAAACTCAGGCGTCAGGAAGGCGGGCATGGCCGCGCCATGCAAAAGGCCCGGCGGTTTCCCGCAACCTCGAATTCCCCGCCGAGCCCGGCCGACCGGAAAAGCCGCCCAAGAAAAAGGCGGCCCGCAGGCCGCCTTGGTCGAAACGATTTTCTCCGCGCGCTTATTTCAGCGCCTGTGCGATGCGGGCGAGGGCGGTCTCGACGTTGGCGCGGGAGTTGAACGCGCTGATGCGCACGTGGCCTTCGCCGCACTTGCCGAAACCGGCGCCGGGCGTGCAGACGACCTGGGCCTTGTTCAGCAGGTCGTCGAAGAACGCCCACGAGTCCTTGCCGGTGTTGATCCAGATGTAGGGGGCGTTGTCGCCGCCGATGCAGGAATAGCCGAGCGAGGTCATCGCGTCGCGGATCAGCTTGGCGTTGCCAAGGTAGAAGTCGCACAGCGCCTTGGTCTGCGCCTGGCCGGCGTCGGTGTAGATTGCGGCGGCGGCCTTCTGGATCGGGTAGGCCACGCCGTTGAACTTGGTGGTGTGGCGGCGATTCCAGAGGGCGTGCACGGAGTGGGCTTTGCCCGCGCTGTCGAAGGCTTGGAGCGCCTTCGGCACGACGGTGTAGGCGCAGCGCGTGCCGGTGAAGCCGGCGATCTTGGAGAAGCTGCGGAACTCAATGGCGACCTCGCGCGCGCCCTCGATCTCGTAGATGGAGTGGGGGATTTCCGGGTCGCGGATGAAGGCCTCGTAGGCGGAGTCGAAGAGGATGATGGCTTGGTTGGCCTTGGCGTAGGCCACCCAGGCCTCGAGCTGCGCCTTGGTGGCGACGGCGCCGGTCGGGTTGTTGGGGAAGCAGAGGTAAATCAGGTCCGCGCCGGTGGCGGGGATGGAGGGCACGTAACCGTTGTCGGGCGTGCTCTCCAGGTAGGTTACGCCGGCGTAGCGGCCGTCGACGTTTGCGCCGGTGCGGCCGGCCATGACGTTGGTGTCGACGTAGACGGGATAAACCGGGTCCGGAATGGCGAGGCGGATGTCCGTGCCGAAGATTTCCTGGATGTTGCCGCAGTCGCACTTCGAGCCGTCGGACACGAAGATCTCGTCGGCCTCGATCGCGCAGCCGCGGGCGGCGTAGTCATGCTTCGCAATGGCCTCGCGCAGGAAGGCGTAGCCCTGCTCCGGGCCGTAGCCCTTGAATGTCGCGCGGTCGGCCATCTCGTCGGTCGCGGCATGCAGCGCCTCGACGCAAACCTGGGGTAGGGGCTCGGTGACGTCGCCGATGCCCAGCTTGATGATGGGCTTGTCGGGATTGGCCGCGACGTAGGCGTTCACGCGCTTGGCGATGTCGCTGAACAGGTAGGAGGCCTTGAGCTTGGTGTAATTTTCGTTGATGCGGATCATGGGTGCGTAAAGGAAAGGGTTGGCCGGCCCGGCCTTCGCCCCGTCACGCGGGACTACGGCGGGTTCGGCCTCAGCCAAGCTGAGGCGAAGTGTAGTTCTCGTTCATGCGAATCAGGGTGCGAAAGGGAGCGGTGAACGCCCGAGGGCGAAAATCTTGAACAAACCGTCGGGCTGACCTTAGTTCAAGCCCGACGTTGTCCGATCGCGTCATCCGCCCATGCAAATCGTCGAGACCGTCCCGGAAATGAAACGACTGGCCGCCGCGTGGCGCGCCGAAAACCGCCGCGTGGCCCTCGTCCCGACCATGGGCGGCCTCCATGCCGGCCAAGCCGCGCTCATCCGCGCGGCGGTAGCACAGGCGGACGTCGTC
The DNA here is from genome assembly GCA_029979145.1 of Opitutaceae bacterium. Classification (GTDB taxonomy): domain Bacteria; phylum Verrucomicrobiota; class Verrucomicrobiia; order Opitutales; family Opitutaceae; genus Cephaloticoccus. The sequence goes on along the minus strand of JAPOIC010000022.1, from coordinate 7,527 downwards.
GTCGTGGCGACCTTCCTGAACCCGCTGCAGTTTGCCCCCAGCGAATTGATGGCGAACTACCCGCAGGACGTCGCTGCCGACCGGAAACTGTGCGGGGAAGCCGGCGCGACCGTGGTCTTTGCCCCGTCGGGCGATGCTATCTACCCGGCTTGTTACTCGACCTACGTGGCCGAGGAGACCCTCGCCAAGCCCCTCTGCGGCGTGTCGCGTCCGGCACATTTCCGCGGCGTCACCACGCTCACGGCCAAGCTGCTCAACGTCGTCCGGCCCGATACGATTTTCTTTGGCCAGAAGACCGCCCAGCGTGCCGCCGTCGTGCGCAAGATGATCCGCGACCTCGCGTTTGACGCCGAGGTGGTGGTCGTGCCGACGGTGCGCGATCCCGACGGCCTCGCCTGCGGACTCAGCAACCGCGATTTCACCACCAGCCAGCGCCAGGAAGCCCTGTCGCTCTTCCGCGCCCTGACCAAGGCCAAGGAGATGGCGGCAGCCGGCGTCCGCAGCCCCGACCGGCTCATTGCCGAGGCCACCCACATCCTCGGCGAGCAGCGCCGGGTGCGCGTCATTTACATTTCGATTGTCCACCCCGTCACCATGGAGCCCGTCCGGGAGGTCACCCCCGGCGAGTGCCAGATGATGATCTCCGCCTGGATCGACGAGACCCGGTTGATCGACAACCTGCCTTTGTAGGTCGGGGATTCCGCTCCCCGCCGCGAGCCGCACGTCCTGTCCGCAGCATTGGCGACTGCCTCCCCACCGGCTCAGAATGACAGAAGGGTTTCTGACCGAAACCCCTTCGTCCGGCCGGTTCTCGGACTGTCCTCCCTCCCCAGGGGTGACGTTTCCGTGCCGATGAAAGTTTTTGGTGGAAAGCTACCAGAATCTATCATTTTTTGGTCATTCCCATGCCCAACCCCCTGCTTCCCCAGCTGCTTGAACTCTCCCACCAACTCGGCCGGGAGGAGCGCGCGCTGGCGATTTTGGGGGAGGGCAACACGTCGGCCCGCCTCTCTGACGCCACCTTTCTGGTCAAGGCCAGCGGCTCCAACCTCGCCACGCTTGACGCCAAGGCCGTGACGGAGTGCCGCTTTGACGGCCTGCTCCCCGCGCTCGACGCGAAGCAGATGACCGATGCCGAGGTCGACGACGCCTTGCTGGCCGCTCGAGTGAAGGCGTCGGCGCGCAAGCCGTCGGTCGAGGCGATGTTTCATGCGTGGCTGCTGACGCTCCCCGGCGTGAACTTCGTGGGCCACACGCACCCGGTGGCGGTCAATGGCATCCTTTGCACCCCGCACGCCCGGGCCTTCGCGACCAAGCGCATGTGCCCCGACGAGATCGTGTGCTGCGGCGGCGAGTTCGTGCTCGTGCCTTACGTCGATCCGGGCCTCAAGCTGGCGCAGGCGATCCGCCGCGCCGTCACCGCCTTCATCAAGCGCACGGCCCGCCCGCCGCGCGTGATCCTTTTGGAAAATCACGGTCTTATCGCTCTTGGCGGCACGCCGCAGGCCGTGCTCGCCGCCACTTTGATGGCGGTGAAGGGCGCCGAGATTTTCACCCGCGCGACGGCCCTCGGTTCGCCGCGTTTCCTTTCCGCCGCGACGGTCGCGCGCATTGCCGGCCGCCCCGACGAACACTACCGCGAGAAGGTCCTCGGCCTTCGCTAAAACCCTCCGACTCATGAAAACCTACCACTACGTGAATTACCTCTGGGATGACGCCAAGGCGGCCTCCCTCGACCAAGTCGAGCGCCTCGTTTATCGCTCGAACCTGCTGGGCAGCGACCAGCGCATCACCAACACCGGCGGTGGCAACACGTCGTCCAAGCTCGCCGAGAAGGATCCCCTCTCCGGCGCCGACGTCGAGGTCCTCTGGGTCAAGGGCTCCGGCGGCGACCTCCGCACCAGCAAGCGCGAGAACTTCTCGTCGCTCTACCAGCAGAAACTGATCGACCTGCAGAAAGTCTATTCCGGCCGCAAGGACAAGGGCCTGAAGTCGCAGGCCGAGGACGACATGGTGGGCATGTATACCCACACGACCTTCAACCTGAACCCGCGCGCCTCCTCCATCGACACGCCGCTGCACAGCTTCATCCCGGCGAAGTTCGTGGACCACATGCATCCCAACGCGATCATCTCGATCGCGGCCTCCGCCAACTGCGAGAAGCTCACCCAGGAGATCTTCGGCGGCGAGATGGCTTACGTGAAGTGGATGCGCCCGGGCTTTGAGCTCGGCCTCGCCATGCAGGAAATCTGTGCGGCCAACCCGAAGGTGAAGTCCATCATGATGGGCCAGCACGGCTTCATCTCGTGGGACGACGAGGAGAAGGCCTGCTACACTTACACGCTCGACTGCATCGAGAAGGCCGCCGCCTACATCGAAAAGAAATACGCGGAAAAGGGTGGCGACGCCGCGGCCTTCGGTGGCGCGAAATACCAGACGGTCGACGAGACCCAGCGCCGCGCGACCTTCGCCGCGATCCTGCCTTGGCTCCGCGGCCAGGTCTCGCAGCAGAAGCGCTTCATCGGCACCATCCAGGACGACGAGAAGATCCTGCGCTTCGTGAACTCGAAGGACGCGCCGCGTCTCGCCGAGCTCGGCACCTCCTGCCCGGACCACTTCCTGCGCACCAAGATCAAGCCGCTTTACGTGGACTGGAATCCGCAGGCCGAAGACCTCGCCGCGCTCAAGGCCAAGCTCACCGCCGGCCTCGAGGCTTACCGCAAGGACTACGCCGCCTACTACGCGAAGTGCAAACACGCCAACTCGCCCGCGCAGCGCGATGCGAACCCGACGGTCGTGCTAATCCCCGGTCTCGGCATGATTGCCTGGGGCAAGGACAAGTCGGAGTCGCGCGTCACCGCCGAGTTCTACAATTGCGCCGTCGAAGTCATGCGCGGCGCCGAGGCGATCGACAAGTATATCGCCCTGCCGCAGCAGGAGGCCTTCGACATCGAATACTGGCTCCTCGAGGAGGCGAAGCTGAAGCGCATGCCGGCCGAGAAGGAATTGGCCCGCCAGACCGTCGTTATCATCGGCGCCGGCTCCGGCATCGGCAAGGAGACCGCCCACCGCCTCGCGCCTGAGGGGGCGAACCTCGTGTGCGTCGACATGAAGCTCGAGTCCGCCGAGGCCACGGCCAAGGAAATCACCGCCAAGCTCGGCCAAGGCATCGGCGTCGCCGGCTCCGGCATTTCCGGTTGCGGCCCGGCCATCGGCCTCGCCGCCAACATCACGGACCGCGCCAGCGTCCGCGCCATGCTTGACCAAGTCGCGCTCGCCTACGGCGGCTTCGACTCGATCATCGTCACCGCGGGCGTGTTCTGGCCGAGCGACACCTCCGGCCACATCCCCGACGACAAGTGGGCCTTCACCTTCGGCGTCAACGTCACCGGCAGCTACATTGTCGGCGACGAGGCCGCGAAGACCTGGAAGGAGCAGGGCCTCAAGGGCCAGCTCGTCCTCACGACCTCGGCCAACGCCGTCGTCGCGAAGAAGGGCTCCGTCGCCTACGACACGTCGAAGGCCGCCGCCAACCACCTCGTGCGCGAACTCGCCATCGAGCTCGCCCCGATCGTGCGCGTCAACGGCGTCGCCCCCGCGACCGTGGTCAAGGGCTCCGCGATGTTCCCCCGCGACCGCGTCATCGGCTCCCTAGCGAAATACAACATCCCTTACACGGATGACGAGGAGACCGAGTCGCTCACGACCAAGCTCGCGCAGTTTTACGCAGACCGCACGCTCACCAAGGCCCCGATCACCCCGGCCGACCAAGCCGAGGCGTATTTCCTCCTCGTGAGCCAGCGCCTCAGCAAGACCACCGGCCAGGTCATCACCGTCGACGGCGGCCTCCACGAGGCCTTCCTGCGATAATCCTCTCCGGAGGATTATCGACCTGAGCCCGTCGAAGATCGCGCCAGCCAACTCTCAAGCCGCACCCTCACCGGTGCGGCTTTTTCGTGCTCCAACCGAGCCCGTCTACGACTTGAGTCGCAGACTGACGTGTGCACCGTCTCAGGCATGGCCACTCCCCCGTGGAAACAAAAGAAACCCGCCAACGATTCGGCGAAGATCACGCTGACGCCCGAGTCGATTGCTTGGGCCCGCGAGCGCGCCAAGCAGGCCGGCCGGCGTTACCCGAACCTGGTGGACAACATGGCGGCGACTCGTCGCCAGCAGGAAGCCCAGCGCCCGCCACCGGAGCGCGATCACCCTTGACCGGCTGAACGCTCGCTCAGGTCAGACCACCAGCCGCGCGCGAAAACCGCGACCGCTGTAGTAGGACTGGGCGCCGTTGTGGTAGGTGAAGACGTGGCCGTAGCGACGGTCGCAGAAAAGCGCGCCGCCCTTGGCGCGGATGTCATCCGGGGTCTTGATCCACGAGGACGATTTCGTGTCGAACTCACCGAGCTGTTGCAGCGCGCGGTAACCCGCCTCGTCGAGCACCTCGACGCCAAGCTCAGCGGCGAGGTCAATGGCGGTGTTCTTCGGCTGGTGCTCCTTGCGCGACTCCAGGCCCGCGCGGTCGTAGCACAGGCTGGTGCGACCGGCCGGACTCTGCGGTGAGCAGTCAGTGGAAGTGACGGCGCCGGACTTTGCATTGCGGCCGGTGACGTCGGGTTCGCCGCCCGTCGCCTCCATTGCCGCGAGCACCTTGAGCCTCGCCGGGTTAGTCTCCAACCGTGCCTTGACCTGCGCCCAGGTCACGCCGCTGTGGCGCGCGGGATGGCGGGCAACGCGCGTCTCGAGCGTGGCAAGCAGCTGGGTGGATTGCGCGGCGGTGAGCTTGACCGGAACCGCGGACTTCATGCCGACGGATTTACACCGGGTCGTCCCAACTTGTGGAGTCCCAAGAACAGGAGGCCGCAAAGCAACCATGCTGGCACGGTCAGGAAGGACGCGAACACGCCGCGGGACAGCGGAATCGCGCACAGCGCCAGCGCACCGAACCAAGCCAAGTAATACCGCCATGCGCCGCCGGTGGCGGGGGCCGCCTCGGGCGCGGCCTGACCGCGGCGCAGGATGAAGTGATCCACCGCGAGCATGGCGCCGACCGGCGCGAGAATTGTCCCGTAGAGCCCGACAAAATCCAGCAGGCGCATGGCGATGACGGGAAACAGGCCGACGAGGGTGACCACTACGCCGACGCCGCAGGTGACGAGAAAACGCGACGAAGTCGGGCGCAGCGCGTGCACCGCGAGACCTGCGCGATAGATGGTGGGATTGGCCGTGGTCCAGCCGGCGATGATCACACAGAGCAGGCCGGCGATGCCGATGGCGCCGTAGGCCAGCGGGCCGGGCAGCACGGCGGTGTTGGTGGGATCAGCGCGCAGTTGCACCGCGTAGAGCAGCGAGGCCGCGACCCAAGCCATGTAGTGGCCAAGATACATGCCGCCCGCCGGCGTCCAGCCGGCCGCGCGCGACTTGGCGAAGCGCAGGATCGAGAGGTCGGCCATGCCAAAGTGCATCGCGGCGTTGCAGCACCACGAGAAGAACAACACATGCCAGAACGTGAACTTGGTCTGCCCGGGCAATGGATCGCCGCCGGTCCAAATCTCGCCGGAGAGCCGGGTAAAGTCGCTGAAGCTGTGCACACCGAGCTTGGGCAGCGCCGTGAGTCCGCAGGCGAGAAACCCGACCAGCAGGAGCGGCGCGCACCAGTTGGCGACGCGCGCGACCCACTCGTAGCCGATGGCGGCAAACAAGGTGAACAGTGCGCCGATGATGGCGACGACCACGACCCAGCCCGCGCCTGTCGGCCAGAATTCGTTGAGCTGAGGCATGGTGATCGGCACAACCACGCCGACCGCGGTGGCGGATACCGTCACCATCGCGCCGGCCAGCGCGCAGAAGAGCAGGGCGTTTGCGAGGTTGTAGACTGTCACGAACTTGCGCCCCGCCACCAGCTCCAACTGGCGGTAGAGTGTGAGCCGCCAGGTGGCGGCGACGGGCATGGTGAGTGCGCGCCAAGTAAGCACGGCGAGAAAGTTGCCGAGCAACAGGCCGAGCAGCAGGTCGCGGGCACCGATGCCGGCGGCGATGAAAAGCGGGCCGATCATGAACTCCGTGCCAGCGGCATGTTCGCCGGCGTAGAGGTTCCAGAAACGGCCCGTGCGGTTGCGGGCCTCAGGCGGCACCGCGGTCAGGGCGAAGTCGTGATCCATGGGGTGGGGTAAAGCGCCGGCAGTGTGGGCGGCGCATCGGGGCGACGCAATCGCGCAGGGCGCGGCGCGAATTCGGACGGTTCGGGAGCACGCAGCGCATGGGGGCGATGCGCTTCAATGTGGGGAGCCGGCGGGACGCCGGCGCTCCCGGGAGGAGGCGCGCCGGGTCTGACGCACCTGTTGCTTGAATTCCCCCGGCGCGCGCCCTTTGCTTCGCGGACCCATGCACTACGCCGCGCACATCTACCTTTGGACGGAATGCTGGAGCGACCGCGAAGTCGGCCTGTTCGCGCACGCGCGGCAACTGGGTATGGACCTGCTGGAGATTTCCATTGGCGACGACGTGAGCTTTGATCCGGCGCTGACCCAACGCGCCGCCGCCGATGCGGGCATGGGCATCTTGATCGGTCCCGGTGGCCTTTGGCCGGATGGCGCGGACCTTTCTGACGACGAGCCAGCTAACCGGCAGCTCGCGTTTGACTGGCACCGCCGGCAGATCGATCTCGCCGTCGCGATGGGCGCGCGGGCCTACTCCGGTGCGCTCTACGGCCGCCCGGGCAAAGTGTTGCGGCGCCGTCCGCCCGCGGACGAATACGCCCGCACCGCGGAAGGTTTGCACGGACTCGCCGACTACGCGCAGCAAGCCGGCGTCGGGCTCGGCATCGAACCCATGAGCCGGTTCCGCACGCATCTCGTGAACACCCCGGCGCAAGCCCTGCGCTTGGTCGACCTGGCGGCGCATCCGCACCTGAAGATCGCGATCGACACTTATCACCTCGCGACCGAGGTGCGGGACCTGCCGGCGGAGATCCGCCGTGTCGGCCCCAAGCTCATGGCGCTGCACGCCTGCGAGAATGACCGCGGCGTGCCCGGTGGCGGCCTGATGCCGTGGACCGAAATCTTCGCCGCACTCCGCGAGACGCCGGCGGAGTTCATCGAGTTCGAAAGCTACAACACCGGCCTCGGCGACTTCGGCAGGCGCCGCGGCATGTTTCAAGACCAGTGCCCCGACGGTGACGATTTCGTCCGGCGGGGGTTGGACTTCGTCCGGCCGCTGGTTGCCGGAAATTAACCACTAAGACTCGAAGGTCACCAAGGACGGAATCTTGGTGCTTTTTGTGACTTCGTGGTTGTTTAGGCTTGGGTCTAGGGCGGGGTCTCCGAACCACGCCGCGAACATGCTGATGGCTCCGAGGCGGGGTCAGTGACCCCGCCCTACATCGAGCCACGATGCCCGACGGCGGCGGGGAATGGGATCTCGGCCTTACCGTCCCCGGCCCGAAGTAACGTATTACGTTACAAACTGACATCCCCCAGCAGGCCTCGCCCTCTCGCTCGCAATACCGAAGGTGGGGGAGCCGCTTGT
>JAPOIC010000142.1 GCA_029979145.1 Opitutaceae bacterium | reverse complement strand
GGACGGCAAGGAGAAGTGAGGGGAAACGCGGTCCGGCGGATTTGAGGTTTGCTCCGTCCGGGCCGGACGCTTGGCTTCGGGCATCATGGCAAAATGGATGCTCGTTGACGGCTTCAACCTGGCGTTTCGCGCGTTCTACGGGATGCCGGAATTGACCCGCAGCGACGGGTTTCCCACCGGCGCGCTGCATGGTTGGGTGAAGTCGCTGTGGCGATTGGAGGACGATCAGCAACCGGCAGCGACGCTGGTGTTTTTTGACCTCGGCGGTTCTCAGGACCGGCTCGCGCTGCATCCGGAATACAAGGCGCAGCGGCAGGAACCCCCCGAGGCACTGGAGCAGCAGATCCCGGTGATCAAGCAGCTGACGCGGGCAATGGGGTTGGTCGGCGTGGAGCGGGACGGCGTGGAGTCGGACGACCTCCTTGCGGCGCAAGCCGTGGCGTTGGCAAACGCAGGTCACGAAGTGCTGGTGGTCAGCGCCGACAAGGATTTCGCGCAGATCGTCGACGACCGGATCAAGATTCTCCTGCCGCCGCCGACCGCGAATCCGAAACTGGGCTGGCGCGTGCTGGACAGTGCCGGCGTGGCGGAGAAATTTGGCGTCACGCCCGTGCAAATCGCGGACTACCTGGCGCTGGTCGGCGACACGGCCGATAACATTCCCGGGCTGGCCGGGGTGGGGCCCAAGACTGCGGCGAAGTGGCTGCAGGAACACGGCTCGCTCGAAGGCGTGATCGCGCAGGCGGGGACGCTCAAACCCGATCGCTTTCGCGAACAGGTGACGGCGGCGGCCGAGCGGTTACGCCTGAACCGGCGGCTCACGACCTTTGATCTCGGTTTGCCGACGGTCGACGCGGTGCGCGGCGAGCCTCAGGTGGGGGAACTGCTCCGGTTGATGGAGGAGTTGGAAATGCGCTCCACGCTCAACGACGCGCGGAAACGCTACACGCAGCCCGAGCTGTTTTAGCGGCCCTCGGCCGAGATACCCTTGGGATCGAATATGTAGCCGATGCCGTGCACGGTGCGAAAGGCGTCGAGGCTGAGCCCGTGCTTCTTGTAGAGGTCGCGGACCTTGACGACGTATTGGTCGAGCGAGCGACTGCGGATGTCGGCATACACGCCCCAGACGGAGTGGATCAAAGCTTTGCGCGTGATGACGACGCCCGGGTTGGCGTTGAGGTGCGTGAGGATGCCCAGCTCCTTGCGTCCGATCTTTTCGGCATTGTCGCCGGGGAACGTGATTTCCAGGCGCTCGGGATTGATGCTGGCACCGCAAAACTCAAACGGCTCGTCAGTGACGCGAACGTTCTTCGTGAGATTGAGATCACGGCTGACCTCGGCGCGGCGGAGGACAGCGCCGATGCGGGCGATGAGCTCGGGAAAGCTGAAGGGCTTGGTGACATAGTCGTCGCCGCCCATGTTGAGGGCGCGGACCTTGCTCGCTTCCTCGTCGTTGCCCGTGAGGAAAATGGTGGGGATGGTCAGGTCCTTATCAGCCAGGTCGTCCAGCAGGGCGAAGCCGGTCTGGTCGGGCAGCCCGATGTCGAGCAGCACGAGGTTGGCAAAATTGCGCTGCAGGAAACTCATCGCGTGCGCGGCGCGGTGGCAGACTTGGGTCTGCATCCCCGCGGCCTCGAGGTGCTGCGAGATGAGATTCGCAAGCTCCACCTCATCCTCGACCACTAGGATCAAAGGCTTGCCTTCCTGACTCGTGGGCTTTTCAGGGGCGGACAACGACCTCAGACAACCGGCACCGGCGGGATTGTCAAAAACAACCTGCACGGCGCGTCTGGTTTGATGACAAAGGGTTGGGGGAGCGCGCGGGCCTGGACGCGGTCGAGAAATCGGCGGCGGCGGAAGTCGCGCAAACGTGACGCCGCGGGCCGGGCCGCGACCGCGAATTTCCTTGAAGGAGCGGCGGGCCGCGTGTGCTTTGGCCCCGTGTCCGACCGCAAGCCCATCCTGATGCTCGGGTTGCCGAAAGGCAGTCTCGAGGAAGCCACTAAAACCCTGTTCCAAAAGGCAGGGTGGCGTATCAACACGAGCTCGCGTTCTTACAAACCCTCCATCGATGACCCGGATCTCGACGGACGCTTTGTGCGAGCGCAGGAAGTCAGCCGCTATGTCGAGCATGGCTTCTTTGATTGCGGCCTCACCGGACATGACTGGGTGAAGGAAAACGAGTCCGACGTGGTTGAGGTCTGCGACCTGATCTACAGCCGGGCCTCGACCCTCAAGTCGCGCTGGGTGCTGTGCGTGCCCGAGTCGTCCGACATCACCAAACCCGAACAACTGGCGGGCAAGCGCGTGGCGACCGAATTGGTCGGCACCGTGAAGCGCTATTTTGCTGACAAGAAGATCGACGTGGAGGTGGAGTTCTCCTGGGGCGCCACCGAAGTGAAGGTGCCGGACTTGGTGGATGCCATTGTCGACATCACCGAGACGGGTAACTCAATCCGGGCGAACAAGCTTCGCATCATCGACACCCTGCTTGAGACCAACACGAAGTTCATTGCCAACAAGGACAGCTGGGCGAATCCCGCCAAACGCCGGAAAATCGAGACGATCGCGCTCCTGCTGCGTTCGGCCCTCGAGGCCGAGTCTAAGGTCGGCCTCAAACTCAACATCCGCAAGGACTCGGTGGAGCAGATCATTGGCGCGATGCCGTCCCTGCGCAACCCGACGGTGGCGCCCCTCAGCAATCCGGACTGGGTGGCGCTCGAAACGATCATCGACGAGCGCGTGGTGCGGGAAATCATCCCGCAGTTGAAGTCGCTCGGTGCCGAGGGCATCGTGGAGTATCCTCTGAACAAAGTCGTCTACTGATTCCCATGAAGGTCACTCTCGGACTCCTCCAGCACGCCTGCACGGCCACGCCCGCGGCCAACCTGAAGAAGGCCCTCGTGCTCGCCGAAAAAGCGGCGAAGCAGGGCGCGCAGATCATCTGCACGCAGGAGCTCTTCCGCTCGCAGTATTTCTGCCAGAACGAGGACCACGCGAACTTTAAGCTCGCTGAGTCCATCCCCGGCCCGAGCACCGACGCGTTCCAGAAGCTCGCCAAGAAATACGGCGTGGTGATCGTCGCCTCGCTCTTTGAAAAGCGCACCGCCGGCCTCTACCACAACACCGCCGTAATCATTGATGCCGACGGCAAGCTGCTCGGCATTTACCGGAAGATGCACATTCCGGATGATCCGCTTTACTACGAGAAGTTCTACTTCACGCCCGGCGACACGGGATTCAAGGCGTGGGACACGAAGTTCGGCCGCATCGGCGTGCTCGTGTGCTGGGACCAATGGTATCCCGAGGGTGCGCGCCTCACCGCGATGCAGGGAGCCGAAATTCTGTTTTACCCGACCGCCATCGGCTGGCACCCGTCCGAGAAGGCCGAGTATGGCACGAATCAGCACGGCGCGTGGGAAGTGATCCAGCGCAGCCACGCGGTCGCCAACGGCTGCTACGTGGCCGCGGTCAATCGCATCGGCCGCGAGACGCCGATTGGCGGCGACGGCATTGAGTTCTGGGGGCAAAGCTTCGTGGCCGGCACCAGCGGTCAGATTCTGGCCAAGGCCAGCGTCGACGAGGAGCAAATCCTGCTCGTGCCCATCGAACTCGATACGGTGGACGTGACCCGCACGCACTGGCCGTTCCTGCGCGATCGCCGGATCGACGCCTACGGGGACCTCACGAAGCGCTTTCGCGACTGACATGGCCAAACGCGCCGAGTCTACGCCGGCGGCCCTCGGTTTCCGCATGCCGGCGGAATGGGAGCCGCAATCCGCCGTTTGGCTGTCCTGGCCGCACAACCGCAAGTCCTGGCCCGGCCAGTTCCGGCCGGTGCCGTACGCGTTTGCGGAGATCGTGCATCAGATCAGCCGGTTTGAGGACGTGCGCATTAACTGCGCCGCCGCCCTGCAACCGCGCGCCAAACGCCTCTGCGCCAAGGCTGGGGCGGACATGACGAAGGTCACGTTTTGTGATCACCCGACAAACGACGCCTGGTGCCGTGACCACGGTCCAATTTTCGTGCGCCATCGGAAGACCGGTGAAGTCGCGCTGACCGACTGGGTGCACAATGCCTGGGGTGGAAAATATCCTCCTTACGATCTCGACAACGAGATTCCGCCCAGCATCGCCCGGAAACTAAACCTGCGCCGCTTCGTCAACGATATGGTCCTCGAGGGCGGTTCGATCGAGGTCAACGGCCGGGGCTTGTTGCTGACCAGCGTGCAGTGCCTGCTCAACCCGAATCGCAACCCGCACCTCACGAAGGCGCAGATCGAGCGCAACCTGAAGGACTATCTGGGCGTGACCAAGATCCTGTGGGTTGGCGACGGCATCATCGGCGACGATACCGACGGCCACATCGACGACATCACGCGATTCTACAAGCCCGACTGCTTCATCACGTGCGTGGAGTCCAACAGGCGGGATCCCAATCATAAGATTTTGGAGGAGAATTTGGCGCGATTGCGCGCGTTTCGCACCCCGGCGGGAAAACCCTTCGACATAGTAACCCTGCCGATGCCCAAGCCCTTTGGCTTCCAGGGGCAGCAGGTCCCGGCCAGCTACGCCAATTTCCTGATCATCAACGGTGCGGTGCTCGTTCCGCAGTTCCGTCAACCCCGGCGCGACACCGAGGCGCGGAAAATCATCGCCGCCTGCTTCCCGGACCGGGAGATTATCGGGATCGACTGCTACCACCTGATCTGGGGCCTGGGCACCTTGCACTGCCTCTCGCAGCAGCAGCCGGCTTGATTCGCCATGCGCCGCGTTGTCTCATTTTTCGCGTGTGCGCTGCTGGCTTTGGCCGGGTGCGAGAACACCGGCGGGCTGGGGGAACGTTTCAAGCCGGCTGAACCCCAACGCCAAGAGTATGAGGCTTCGCTGGAGCGCGTGCATGCGTTGGCCCGCAATGCATTGGTATTCATGGGATTTAAGGTGACTCGGGCCAGTGCGGCGCGGGGCACGATTGAGGCGGTCAACGCCGTGCGGGCGGATGCCCAGTTGCGCGGGGCCAGCCAGGTCAGTGTGAAGGTGCGGTTGGAGTCCACTTTGGACGGCGGCACGGTGATGGAGGTGTGGATGGCCGAGATCGTCGAGGACGCCTTTACCGGGGCCGGGGGCTACGGAACGCGGACGCCACTCAAGGCCAGTCCGCTCTACGACGTGCTTTTTCGCGAGACGGAGCGACTGCTGCAAACGCCGGAAAACTAGGAAGTTTGCGCTTGCCCGCGGGAAGAAAAACGGGCGTTTTGACCGTTCGCGACATTTTCTACGGTTCAGCCGGCGTCGTCGCGGTGCCCCCGCCGGCCTCCAAGTCAGTCAACAGTCAACCAACCGGTCCCGCCTCGGCGGGGCCAATCCCGTCAGCCGGGCCCGCGGAGCAAGGGTTCGCCCTGATGGACCACGCATATGAGTTCAGTCATGCAAGAACTGCTCGAGCAGTCTTCCTTCGATAAGCTGAAGGAAGGCGCCATCGTCTCGGGCACCTGGAGCAGAAACCGGTAGGCCATTCCCGAACACTCCCTTGTCGTCTCACCCGAAGCCGGCGTCCCGGGGCTGGCCCGACGCCGAACGCTCACCCACAGATTGTATCGCACCCCGCCGCCCCGGCCGGGGCACGACTCCCGGTCGC
>JAPOIC010000067.1 GCA_029979145.1 Opitutaceae bacterium | reverse complement strand
CGAGGGGCATGTTGATGCCGGCCTCGGCCCCGAGGACCCAGGCGATGGTGCTGTCCTTGGCGGCGTGGGCGGCGGAGAAGAAACAGGCGTGGTCGCGGTTTTGCATGTCCTCGCCGTCGGTCTTGAGGACCTGCGAGTTGGCGCCGGTCTGGAGAAACACCTCGCGGAGCATGTCGAGGTTGAGCCCGAGCGCATGGCCGAGCCCGAGACCTTCGGCGAGGCCGGCGGTGTTGATGTTCATGACCATGTTGACGAGCGCCTTCACCTGGGCGGCTTGGCCGGTCTTGCCGACGTAGCGCAGCGCGGTGGAGAGTTTTTCCAGGATCGGCTTAATCTGGGTGAAGGTCTTCTTGTTGCCGCCGCACATAAGATAGAGCGTGCCGTTGCGGGCCTGCGGGATGGACGAGGCCATGCAGCCTTCGAGGGTGACGGCGCCGGCCTTCTTGGCGCGACGCTCCACCTCGACGTGGGTCTTGGGCGTGACGGTGGCGCAGTTGACGAAGATTTTGCCTTTGGCCTTCACGAGGAGCGAATCGCCGGTCTCGGCAAACACGCCCAACTGGGCGGCGTCGTCGGTGACGACGGTGAAGATGACGTCGGCCGCGGACGTGACGGCGGCGAGACTCTTGGCGTGCTTGGCGCCGATTTCCTTGGCGAGCTCGGCGGCGGCAGGCGCGTAGTTGTCGTAAACGGCGGTGACCTTGTAGCCGCAGTCCTTGAGACGGCGGGCCATGTTGCCGCCCATGCGGCCGACTCCAACGAAGGCAATTTTTTCAGACATGATCTTTGGGTGATTTATGATTTGAGGAGTGAGACGTTCAGCGGGCGAAGAACGGGTTATGAATTTTTTCCTGCCCAAGGGTGGTGAGGGGGCCGTGGCCGGGGGCGATGACGGTTTCCTTCGGAAGCGTAAGGATCTTTTCCTTGTTGTGTCGCAGCTGCTCGGCGAAGTGCGTCGGGCTGCCGCCCATCGAGCAGGAGAAGATGGAGTCGCCGACCACCGCGACGGGCCAGCTGAGGCCGGTGGTGTAGAACGTGGTCATGCCCGGCGAGTGGCCCCAAGTGTAAAGGGTCTTGATGGCGATTTCGCCGACGTGGAAATGGGCGTTCTCCTTGAAGGTCTGCGCGCCGGGGAAATCGACGGGCTCGAGTTCGCTGGCCCAAATTTCCGCCTTCGGGGCGGCCGCCGCGAGCTTCGCCAAGTCGGCAATGTGGTCGTCGTGCGTGTGGGTGATGAGGATGTAGCGGAGGTCGAGGCCCTCGTGCTTGATGGTATCCAACATGGCCGAGCAATCCGCACCCGTGTCGAAGGCCGCGGCCTGCTTGGTGCGCGTGTCCCAGATCAGGTAGGCGTTGACCGTCATGTCTTCGAAGACGGTGTTATACATCGCGAAGCCGCGCGGGAAATTGGGCTGCTCCGGATACCACGTCTTCTTGGCAAGCACCTCGAGGGCATCGGGGCTCAAGTTTAGGTGGCGGGCGACGCGCCGCACCACACCGTAGAGCGGCTTGCCGCCTTTCACTGCGGCGAGCTCCTCGGCGGTGATGCCGGCCCGGGCCGCCAGGTCCTCGTCGGCGATTTTCAGACCGCGCTGGGTCTTGTTGATGACGTCGTCGAAGTTGTCCTCAATCGGTATTCTGGCCATGGACCGCAAGTAAATGGCGGGGGCCGAGTGACGTGCAAGCCGAATGCCTGCGAAAAACCCTCACATGGGTTTCGGCGAGCGCGGGGGGCAGGAGGCGGCGTTGGTCAGCGGCGTGTTGGCGCGGATGCGCGCGAGCAGGCTCTGGTAGAAATCGAATGCGGGATCGCCGGGCGTGCGCGACAGGCGGGCGCGCAATCCAGCGGCGTCGTCGTTGGCCTTGTTCTGGTATTCTTCGCGCACCTGCGCGGCGCGTTCACGGTAGTCGGAATTGTCGACGCCCGCGTGCTCGGCGAGCAAAGGCAGCCATTGGTGCGCGTATTGCACGTGGGCGGTCTCGTCGATGATGTCGAAAAGCATCATCTCGGCGGAATCGAGGTCCTGACCTTCCTTGAAGTCGACATAACCTTCGTTCTTCACGACGAAGTGGCCTGTCTCCGCGATCATGCCGATCATGAAGACGTGTTGGTAAAGCTGCTTGGGAGTGATGGGCTCGTATCGCTGCGGACGCAGCAGCTCAAGCTGGCGGTTGAAAGCCTCGTCCAAGCTGATGCCTTGGCGCTCGGCGATTTCCCGCAGGACTTTTTCGCGATCAGCTTGGTCGTATCCGGAGAAGCCCACTTCCTCCAGCGAGATGCCGAAGTCGCGCAGCCGGGAATAGCCCGAGTCGCCGTGGCGGGATTCATCCCACAAGTGGCGGGAAATGTCGTGGTGCCACTGCCACGGCATGTAGTGGCCGTAGTAGAGCCAGGCCAGTTGATCGTCGGGGAGGTTCTTCTCCATCATGTAGCCGTAGGCCCAGAAGAGCCGGCGAGCCTCGACGCTGGTCGCGAAGTCGGCCCGGACATAATCCATGAACGGCCGCTGGGCGCGGATTGGCTCGGTGCGCGCGCTGAAACGGCTGAGGCGAAAATCGGTCGCAACACCGGCCGGCTTGGCCTGGTCATCGGCCGCCACGGGCAGCGGTTGGCGGAACTCGCCGCAGTCGGCGAGGGCGGCGCGAACCCGCTCCAAGTAAGCGATGTCCGTCGTGTGCGGATACCGCCGCCGATAGTCGCGATACCAGAGCCACTGTTGGCTCTTGATCTGATTGATTTCGTGGAGCAGCGCGATCGTCGGGGCGTCGTGCACGGGATGCACCGTGGCGCAGTATTCGCCGTAGGCGGCGACGAGCGTCTTGATTAGGTGAACGTAAATGCCGTCCAGCGCGTCCTCGAACGACGGGGCCAGCAGCACGGTGTTCGCGAGGCGCTCCAACCGGCCCGATACCGGTGCGTCCGCTTTGCCACCGGGAAACTGCTCGGTGCGCTCACGCAGACGGCGCACGCATTCGGCCTGGTCCCACACGTGGCGATGGATCGTGCTCTTGTCGTCCCATTCGCACAGGTCGCGCCCCCAGGCGGCCATGAGGCGATGGATTGCTTTTTCGACATACTGCCAGTCGCCCAGTTGGTCGACCGTGCGCGGCTTTTGGCGCGAGCGGGCGTCGACGAGCGGGATGCGGACAGCGGCAACAGGGGCGGGGGCAACCGAAGCGGAAGGCATGGAGGCGATTGTATCAATTGGTTTGCCTTTCGCCTATACCCAACAGCTACTGACTTGTGTCCAAAATTGACCGACGCCGCTGGCAGAATCCCTTTACCCAGGACGGATTGCGGGTGCCGCACCGGGCCGCGGCGGGAGTTTTTCAGATTCATGAAATCGGCGTGATGGCACTGGACACGGCGTGGTCACACACCGCCGTCTGCAGCCCATTTTGGCGTTTGTTTTATGAGTTTGGTGAAGGCGCGTGGGTGCGCTCTGGCGGACGCCGGGTGGCGCTGGATGCTGAGCGCGTCGCGGTCATGCCCGAGGGCGTGCCTTTTGACTGCGGCGCGGATCGTGGCGTGGAGCACCTTTGGGTGCATTTTTCCGTGCGGGCGGTGCTACCGCCTGCGGCGGCTTCTCTGCACGTGCTGCCACTGCCCGAAGCGGGGCGGGGGCTGGCCGGCGCATTGCGGGAGGCGACGACCGAGCGACGGGTCGAGCGCGGGAACCATCTCGGCCAGGCCTTGCTGCATGCGGTTTTCGCGGATTGGGAGAACGCCGGGTTGTCGGCGCCGGAGCCGCGGTTGCAGCGGGTATTGACCTATATCATGTCCAACCTGACTCGGCGTTTGACGAATCAAGACCTGTCTCAGCACGCCGGTTTGGGCGTAGAGGCCTTCATCCGCTGGTTCAGGCAGCGCACCGGGCGCACGCCGGCGGCCTACGTCTCGGCGCAACGCATGCAGGAGGCGAGCCGCAGGCTGGCGCTGTCAGACCAGTCGATCGACCAAGTGGCGGAGGAACTGGGGTATACGAACCGTCACCATTTCAGCCGGGTGTTTGCGCGTCATGCGGGCTGCGGACCGGCGGCATTTCGCCGCGGCGGACTGCGCTCCGGTTTGGAATAACAACTGCATATCAAATCACGGACCGAATTAATATTACTCCCGGTTTTAGGGGGATATAATTCTTGTCACGCCTTGGTAACGATACGCAGGATGCCGCCGTTAGCTGTTAATTCCATCCACCACAACAAAACCACCACCATGGTTACTGATAAAATCAAAGAGCTCGAGGCTGCTCGGGCCAAGATATCCAAACTCGAACAGGCCATTGCTTCCGAACGCCGGAAGGAATTGGCTTCGCTCCCCGGCAAATTCGGCTTCAGCGATACTGCCGCCTTTATCAAGGCAGTGAAGGAAGCCACGGGCGGTCGCAAGGCCGCCAAGGGCAAAGGCAAGGGCAAGTCCACTGGACGTCGCCCGCGGGCCGTCATCAACGATGACACGAAGGCCAAGGTCAAAGCGCTCGTGGCGGCCGGCAAGACCGGTGCGGAGATTGCCGATGCGGCCGGCATCTCCATCCCGAGCGTGCAGAACATCAAGAAGGAGCTGGGCTTGACGAAGGCGCGCAAGAAGTAAGCCTTCCTGAACGACTCAGAACCCCGCGACCGTTTCGGCGCGGGGTTTCTTTTTGTAATGACGTCGCCGGGGAATGCTGTTGTTCCTGCGGACATGGGCGACCCCTTCATCCAGGCCAACACCAACGGACGGCTCCACGACGCACGGGAGCCGTCGTTGTCGCCGCTGAATCGCGGCTTCCTGTATGGCGATGCGATTTACGAGGTCTGGCGCACTTATGACGGCGTGCTGTTCGCGTGGCGAGAGCACTGGCGCCGGTTGGAACAGTCGGCCGCGGCCCTGCGCATCGGCCTGCCCGTGGCGGCCGACGCGATGCTGGAGGAGATCCGCCGAACGGCGGCGGCGTATCGGGAACACACGGGCTTTACCGGCGAGCTTTATGTCCGTCTGCAGATCACGCGCGGCGCGGGTGCGATCGGTCTGGACCCCGCGTTGGCCGACCGACCGGATTTTGTCCTGCTGGTGCAACCCAACAAGGACCTGACGCCGCAGCTGTTGCGCGAGGGTTATCGGCTGTCGCTGGAGAAGAACCTCCGGCGCAATCCTGCGGCCAGCGTCAACCCGGCGTGGAAGACAGGCAACTACCTCAACAACATCCTCTGCCTGCGCGAGGCCCGCGCCCGCGGTGCGGATGATGTGGTGATGGTTAATCTCGCGGGCGAAATCACGGAGGCGGCGACCAGCAATCTGGGCTTCATTCGCGGTGACACATTGTTCACGCCGCCGTTGAATGCGGGTATTCTCGGGGGGATTACGCGTGATTTGATTTTAGGCGGAATTGCAGCGGCAGCGGGACTGACGCCGTGCGAGCGCGCGTTGCGCCCAGGGGATTTGCCGGCGATGGAGGAGTGTTTTCTGATGTCGACCACGCGGGACGTCGCGCCAATCGGCCGCATCGACGAAATGGTGTTTCGCGTCGCGGACGATACCCGCACGCGGGCGCTGAAGGCGGCGTTTGCGCAGTATGTCGAAGTCTACTTGGCCGCACACGCCGACCAAAGGCTGTAGCGTTCAGTAGCGATTGAGCGAGGGGTCGATTTCCTCGGCCCACGCGTTGATGCCGCCGGCGACATTGGTGGCGGTGTGAAATCCTTGGGCGCGCAGCCATTGGGTGACGCGCAGGCTGCGGCCGCCGTGATGGCACATGATCAAGAGGTGCTTGTCGCGCGGCAGTTCCGGCGCGTGCTCAGGGATCTGGCGCATGGGAATGTGGCGGGCGATCGCGACCCGACAGATCTCCAATTCGTGCGGTTCGCGGACGTCGATAAGGATGACTTCGTCGGCCGACTCGCGGCTCAGGCGGTGCGCTTCAGTAACCGTGACTTCGAGGGGATAAGTTTCGGGAGAATTCATGGATGGGGGGACAGATTCGCAGACCGGGTGATATTGATGCGCATTGAGGGTGCGGATGACGGGTGAGGATCCGCAGAGCGGACACCCGGGATTGGAGATGACGCTGAATTCTTGCGTGCGCACGCGGCGCGCGTCGTAGGTGATGAGGCGGCCGCGCAAGGGCTCGTCGCAGCCGGTCACGAGTTTCACGACTTCCATCGCCTGCATGCTGCCGATGATGCCGCAGAGGGCGCCGATGACGCCTGCCTCACCGCAACCAGGGACGCTGCCGGCGGCGGGCCGCCCGGGGAAGAGACAGCGGTAGCAGGGCCCGCCGGACTTCGTGTCGAAGACCGTGACCAGGCCCTCGAATTTGAACACGCTGCCGTGCACGAGCGGGCGTTGGGCAAGATGGGCCGCATCGTTGTTGAGGTAGCGGACGGCGAAATTGTCGGTGCCGTCGAGAATGACGTCGTAGGAGCGGAAAAGCGCGAGGGCGTTCGCGGCGGTCACGCCTTCGGGGTGCACCACGACGTTTACGAGCGGGTTGAGGGCACGGAGGGTCGCGGCGGCGGAGTCGACTTTGGGTTGCCCGGTCGCGGCATCCGTGTGCAGCAATTGACGTTGGAGGTTGTGTAGCTCGACCCGATCGTGATCGGCGATGCCAAGCGTGCCAACCCCGGCGGCGGCAAGATAGAGTGCGGCCGGGCTGCCTAGTCCACCGGCGCCCACGATCAGCACCTTCGCCGCAGCCAGGCGGCGCTGGCCCTCCAGCCCCACTTCATCAAGCAGGATCTGGCGGCTGTAGCGGCGCAGGGCGTCGGGCCCAAAGTCGGGCATCGAATCGGACATGGCGCTAAGGGAGTGCCGAATGCCGCACCTCGCAAATGAATTTGCGCCGGTCCGCCGCTGCGCTCCAATAGCGGCATGCGCTGCCTTGGCATTGATTATGGCACCCGCCGCATCGGGCTTGGCTATGGCGACGAAATTGGCGTCGCCACGCCGCTGCCGGCGCTGGTGCAGGCGGACCCTGAGCAACGTTGGGAGGCGTTGGCCGAGGTGGTGCGCGCACGGCGCATCACGGACCTCGTGCTGGGTTATCCCTACAACATGGACGGCACGGCGGGGTTTAAGGCGAAGGAAGTCGATGCCTTCGCCGCGAAATTGCGGGCGCGGTTTGGACTGCCGGTGCATTTGGTCGATGAGCGCCTGACCAGTTACGAAGCGGAGTCGACGCTTGCGCGCGGCCGGCGCCGCGACGTGCGCGCCAGCGGGGTGGTGGACTCCCGGGCGGCGACGTTGATCTTGCAGGATTATCTGGATCAACACCGCCCACCGGTGCTGCCCGACGAACCTGAAGGCGCATGAAGACTACGCGGTGGAAATGCGTCTGCG
Source organism: Opitutaceae bacterium (assembly GCA_029979145.1). Classification (GTDB taxonomy): domain Bacteria; phylum Verrucomicrobiota; class Verrucomicrobiia; order Opitutales; family Opitutaceae; genus Cephaloticoccus. The sequence continues at coordinate 2,135 of JAPOIC010000067.1, read as the reverse complement.
CCTACGACGGCACCGGTTTCGCCGGCTGGCAGAGTCAGGCCCGCGGCCGCGCGATCCAAGACGTGATCGAGGAGCGGCTCGGCGCCGTGCTGAAGCGGCCGGTGCGCATCGCCGGCAGTGGTCGCACCGATTCGGGTGTGCATGCGCTGGGTCAGGTGTTTCATTTTGACGCGGATTGGACGCACGGGGAACAGAAGCTTCTCCTTGCGCTGCGCACCGGCCTGCCCGCCGGGATTCAGATCAAGTCGGCCAAGCCCGTGCGCGCGGACTTTCACGCGCGCTTTGACGCAACCGGGAAACGCTACGAATACCGCATCCATCGCGGCGATGCCGATCCGTTTACGCGGCCCTACAGCTGGGTGGTGTTTCGCGATCTGGATGTGGCCGCCATGCGGGACGCCGCGGCGCGGCTTTTGGGCAAGCATGACTTCCGGGCGTTTACGGCGCTGAACGGTCCGGAAAAGGACGACACGGTGCGCACGCTGCGTCGGCTCGACGTGGTGAGTCGCGGCCGGCTCGTGCGCATCGTGTGCGAGGGTGACGGGTTTCTTTACAAGATGGCGCGCAGCCTGGCGGGGTTGCTGGAGTCGGTGGGCGAAGGCAAAATTTCACCCGACGAGGCGGAGGCGATCCTGCGTTCGCGGCGACGCACCGAGGCGGTGCAAACCGCGCCGGCGCAGGGACTTTTTCTGATGAAGGTGTTTTATTGAGCATGGCGACGAGGTGGCAGCAGGTGGGCCGTGGTTTGGCGGACGTCGTGTTTCCACCGGTGTGCGTGCATTGCCGGGGATTGGTGGAAGACAGTCCGCTGCGCCAGGTGTGCGCGACCTGCGCCGAGCAGATCACCGTGATCACGGATCCCCGCTGCATGACCTGCGGGCATCCGTTTTTTGGCGAATTGGAGGGCGAACGGATGTGTCCGCATTGCGCGGACTTGGCGCCGGCGTTTCGCGAAGGCCGCGCGATCGTGCTGTTGAAGGGCCCGGCGCGCGCCTTGGTGCACGAGTTCAAATATCATCATGGACTGCACGTCCTGGAGGACATGGCGGTATTGTTTGCGCGCTCGCCGGGGCTGGCGGAGTGGATTGACGGGGCGACCCTGGTGCCGGTGCCGCTGCATGCCCGGAAGGAGCGCGAGCGTGGTTACAACCAGAGCCAGCTGCTCGCGGAATGCCTCAACCGCGCGACGGGTGGACGAGCGGAGGTGTGCAACCTCCTGCGGCGCTTGGCGGATACAGAAACGCAGACCCATCGTGATAAGCGCGACCGTCAGGCGAACCTCAAAAATGCCTTTGCCTTGGCGGAGGGGGTCACCATAAGTCCGGGGCACCAATACCTGCTGATCGACGATGTTTTTACGACCGCTTCCACCCTCAACAGCTGTGCTCGCGTGCTTCGGCGCGCCGGCGGCCTGAACCTTGATGTCATCACCTTTGGACACGGCTGACACCACCAGCCCCTTCACGAATTTCGACAAGCCCACCTATACGGTTCGCAAGACCCGTAAAAAGGAGATCCCCCAGGGCCTTTACACCAAGGATCCCGTCTCGGGTGAAACGCTCTTCACCAAGGACGTGGTGGAGAACCAGATGGTGGTGCCCAAGAGCGGCTTCCATTTCCCCATCGGCGCCCGCGAGCGCCTGGCACATCTCCTCGACGAGGGGACATTTACCGAGACTGATGGCAAGGTGCGTTCCGCCGACCCGCTCGGGTTCAAGGACTCCGTGCCTTACACCGACCGCCTCAAGAAATACGAAAAAAGCAGCGGCCTGAACGAGGCTGTCGTCTGCGGCACCGGCAAGATCCATGGCATCGACGTGGCCGTGGCGGTGATGGATTTCCGTTTCTGCGGCGGCACGCTCGGGTCGGCCACCGGCGAAAAGATCACGCGCTCGATCGAGCTGGCGCTGAAGAAAAAGATTCCGTGCATCGTGTTCAGCACCTCCGGTGGCGCGCGCATGCAGGAGGGCATCCTTTCGCTGATGCAGATGGCCAAGACCAGCGCGGCGCTGGGCCGTCTGGCGGAAGCCGGTCTGCCTTACATTTCCGTGCTGACGCATCCGACCACGGGTGGCGTGTCGGCGAGCTCCGCGACTCTGGGCGACGTCATCATCGCCGAGCCCGGCGCGTTGATT
>JAPOIC010000011.1 GCA_029979145.1 Opitutaceae bacterium | reverse complement strand
GTTGCCGCCGGGCGCAGTGTTGGACGGGCCGAAATCCGTGGGGCGCGCATTGAACGATTGGCGGGATCTCGGCCAAGCGTCGCAAAAGGAACGCGACCTCATCATCAAGATCAGCGGTTATCACGAAACCGCGTGGGGCGCGCGCAGCGTGGTGTTGGGCAGCGATTGTTCGCGCGACGAATGGCAGCAGGGCGTGGAGCGGGCGATTGAGCACGCCGGCACCAACCTGCACGTCCTCCAAGCCTACAAGAAACCCCGCCGAATTGAGCACCCGCTTTACACTCCGCCGACTGCTGACGCCCCGGCCGCCGCCTCGGTTCGAGCCGGCCGCTTGCGGCTTTGCCCCTATTACTTTGTCACGAACGGCCGGGCGAATCTGGCTGGAGCCCTCGCAACCTTCTGTCCGCCAGATAAAAAGATAATCCATGGCATGCAAGATGCCGCCTTGCTCCCGTGTCGGGTTTTACCCTTTAGTTAGAGGGTGTCCACCCTAGGAGCGATATTGCGGCGTCGTCCTTCGCTGATTCGGCAAACGCTGGCTTTCATCTTGGCGGGTCTGTTGGCGATGTCGCCGATCGCCGCGCAGACCCCGGTTACGCCGGACCTGCCGGCGTTGAAGAGCCGGGCGGATGCGGGTGATCCCGAGGCGCTGAATGAGTTGGGCAACCTCTACGCCAACGGCCGTGGCGTGGCGCGCAACGACGGCGAGGCCATAAGGTTCTATGCGCAGGCGGCCGACCGCAACTACGCGCCGGCCTTGCTCAACCTCGGCATGATGCATGAACTCGGCCGCGGGGTGGCGGCGGACAGCACCAAGGCGTTCGCCTTTTATCGCAAGTCCGCCGAGCTGGGCTTCGCCTTGGCTCAATTCAACGTCGGCAACATGTATGGCCGCGGCCTCGGGGTGAAGATTGATGCCTTCGAATCGGTCCTCTGGTTTCGCCAAGCCGCCGAGCAGGGGGTGGCCGAGGCGCAATTCAATTTGGGTTTGGCTTACGACACCGGACGCGGAGTGGGGGCCGACGCCAAGCAGGCGCGGCAATGGTATCGCCTCGCGGCGGAGCAAGGCTATCCGCGCGCGCAATACAATCTCGCCGTGCTGCTCGAAGAAGGGAAAGGCGGAGCGAAGGACGATCCACTGGCGGCGCGGCTTTACCTCGCGGCGGCCGAGCCGCGCGGCTTCCAATTCTAGCTGGCGCACCTCGGCGAAGTTGGTGGCGATGGGTTTTTCGAGCAGCACGTCGTAGCCCAGGCGCATCGCCTCGATGCAGGGCTGCACGTGGTAGGCGTCCTGCGTGCCGATCATGAGGATGTCGGCCAGCTTGCCCGCGGCGAAGAGCTCCCGGTCGCTGGCAAAGGTCTGCAACGGGTTTGGCGCCACGAGCGCCTCCATCTGGCGAAGTCGGGCCGGATTAGGGTCGGCGGCGGCAACCACGCGGTAGCGATCGGGGAAGTGCGTGGCGTTTTTGGTGTAAGTGCGGACGCGACCGCCGCATCCGATGGCGGCGAGGGTAAGGGGTGCGGACGACATTGGCGGTGGAGGCTGCAAGAAAAAGGCCGCGCTGAAAAGCGCGGCCTCGAAAAAATGCCCGGGGTGATTCAGGCGCTGTGGCGTCGGTCGGCGATGAGATCCTCGAAATAGAATTCGATGATCCGGCTCTCGAGGTCATGCCGCGAGTGCGTGCTCTGCAGGCCGGTGGGCCGTCCGTCCGTGAGGACGTAGGACCAACGCTCGGGCGCGCCTGGTTCCGCAGGATGGAGCACCACGTGCCCGACGGGCACGGGTTGATCGTCCAGCAGGACCGCAAGCACGCGCCGGGCCGACGACTCGGCCGACAGCGCCCCGACGTCACCGGCGGACCGGAAACGCAGGACTCGGCGCGGCGAACTCAAGCGGCGGCTTCCTTGCGCTGGGCGGCCTTGGCGACTTCGTTCTCCAATTGGGCGAAGAAGGCGTCGCGGCGTTCACGGGCCACTTCCAGGTCCTTCGTGCCGAGCGAGCGGCGAATGCGCTCCTTGGTGAAGGGGGTGGGGTGGACCGTGTAGTGTAGGAACCAGGTCCCGTGGTTGTTCCACAGGTGATGATTCGGGTTATCCGGACGAACGCGGATACCGGGGAGTTTGGTGATGGTGGACATGATGCGTGATGGTCTGTGGGTTGCAGGTTCGCGCAGCAGGCTGAAAACAAAAAACCGACCTAATGGGCATCAGGTCGGTCTCGTCTTCGGGAGCGTTCTTGGTTCGCCCCCCTTGCGGGTGACGCACATCCGAGGTTTCCCTCGATCCACCGTGGCCGCTCCCGGCCCGGTTGGCGGAGTCGGCTTCTTAGGGCCGGCTCGTTCCTGATGCAATTGCCATTGTCGTGCATATAACCGGGATTCGTCGAGCCTTTTTTTTGTCATAAGCCCATTCGGGCCTAAAAAAGGACCTTTGGACCCGGCTACGGACTCGAAATTCAGGCCGGAACGACTTCGATCCGCACTACGGCCTCTGTCACCGGGTTCGGCAACCGCCAGCTCAGCCGGGTGGGCGTGGAGCTTTCCTGGATGACGCAGTGGGCGAATTCGAGGGGGCCTTGGTCGCTGGTGACGGTGATTCGGACGGCCTCGCCGTTTTGGGAAACCAGCAGGCTGCCGTCGGCTTGGGCCTCCCATTGGCCGAAGGTCAACAGGGCGGTCTCAAACGTGTCGGGGCGTTCGAACTTCACTTTGTCACTGACCACCACGCTGCCCCGGCCGGTCCGGTCGTAGCGGAAGGCGCGGATGAGGTTCATGAGGTGCGGGACTTTGTAGGCGCGATCCATTTCGAGGATGACCTTGTCCTGACCGGCGGTGAAGGTGGTGTCGACGAGCTTGGTGTAGGCGTCGCGGCCGTAACCCGTGCGGTGATAAACCTTGTCGGGGAACTGCAGCTGACCGCCGACCACGGGCACGGGATGGCCAAACGAGTTCAGCAAGTCGCCCTCGTAACGGTGCACGCTGAAGGTGCGCTTCGTGTAAGTCTCGGCCCCCGGATCGACCAGCAGCTCCTCCTTGCCGCTGATGACGGTGAAGGTGCCGAGGTCGTTGTGATTGTGGTTCACGGCGTTGTCGCCGCCCTTGAAGGTCGCGGCGAGGCGGCACTCCGAATCCGCCTCGGGCCGGCAGATGAGGTATTGCACATCCTCGAACCACTCGCGCACCGCGCGCGGGCGTTCCACCGCGTAGGCCTGGTTGAGGTCCACCTGATGAAACAGGATCAGGTGCACGGCGTCGGCGAACTGGTGGTGAATCGGGTCAAACGCGCGGCACGGCACGGCGGTCGCGCGTTTCTGCCGCGCCGGGTCGATTCGGTTGTTGTTCCAGTGCATGAGCCAGTCGGGCAGGACCACGTCGCGTTTGCAGTCGGCGAACGACGGGTAAACGTCCTGCTGGATCTCCATGCGGTGGCCAAAGTGCGAGATGGCTTCGACCCGCGGCTGCTTCAACCAATCGATGGCACCGCCGGTGGCACCGCGCATGAGCTCCGCGGCGACAATGTAGTGGCTGTAGCCGTAGCCCCAGTAGGAGACACCTTCGGTGTAGAAACCGCTCGGCTCGAATCCGTCCTCGGAGTGCTTGATCAATTTTTCCGTGACGGCGAGATACCAGGCGCGTTCCGCGGGATCCTTCTTCAGACGCAGCGCGCAGCTCAGCACGCCGGACAGACACACGCTGTTCCAGTTGTGCGTGACAATGGTCCACCAGAACACATCGCGGCCCGTCTTGATGCGTTCCTCGAAGGGCTGGAAAATCCGGGTCTCGACCTCGCGGCGAATGAGGGCGCAGGTCTCGGGCTTAAGCTTGTCCTCCAGCAGATGGAGGGTGGCGACGAGATTGCTGGCGTAGTGCACGCTGGCGAGGTCGGTGAAGATGGTCTCGCGGTTGTAGAGCTGCATCCCGAGCTCGTGGAGCGGGAAGGTCCATGAGTTGATCGCGCAGAGCCGGTGAATGTCGTCCTCGATACGCTCGAGGTAGCGGCCTTGGTTCTCAATGCACTCGGCAATGGGGAGGAGCACCTGGCGTTCCCGCACACGGCCGGGGAAGGGATCGAACTTCGTGCGGTCGAGCGTTTCGATCACGTAAAGGCAGTCCTCGTTGGTGAAGTAGGGCCGCGGTTCTTCGCGCCCGGCGACTTCGGCGAGCTTGAGTAACCGCTGGCCGGCATCACTGGCGCCCACGGTCTCCCACGCCGCGCGATCGCCGATGGGTCGGCTGAAATGGAACGGCCCGCCGATCAGGGCCATGAGTTCCTGCACGCGCTCGGGCGCCGGTTCAAAATTGTGCCCGTCGGGCAGGTTCAGGTTTTGGTCTCCGTGTCCCATGGAACTTCTTTTGGGGTGAACGATTGCGGGGGTCACCCCATGACGCCGTCCGTCCGGCGTCGGGTCAAGCGCCGTTGGCCGCGACGGCGGGTGGTGACGCAAAAAAGCCGCCCCACCGAAGCAGGACGGCTCGAAATTCGATCGTTGTGCCGGTCAGCTCAGCGTGACGCCGGCGGCCTTGGCCTTGCGGAGGAGGGCGTCGGCCATGTCGGACGGCGTGGCGGCGACTTCGATCCCGCATTCCTCGAAGACCTTGATCTTCGCGGCGGCGGTATCCTCGGCGCCGCCGACAATCGCGCCGGCGTGGCCCATGCGGCGGCCGGCGGGAGCGGTGGCTCCGGCGATGAAACCCGCGACGGGCTTCTTGCAGTTCGCCTTGATCCAGCGCGCGGCTTCGACTTCGGCGGAGCCGCCGATTTCGCCGATCATGATGATGCCGTGCGTCTCGGGGTCGTCATTGAACATCTTGATGACATCGAGGTGCGACGTGCCGTTGACGGGGTCGCCGCCAATGCCGACGCAGGTCGACTGGCCGATGCCCTTGGACGTGAGTTGGTAAACCGCCTCGTAGGTGAGGGTGCCGGAGCGGGAGACGACGCCAACGTGGCCCTTCTGGTGAATGTAACCCGGGGCGATGCCGATGCGGCAGCCGCCGTGGGAATTCTTGCCCGTGCCGGGCGTGACGAGGCCGGGGCAGTTCGGGCCGATGAGCCGGGTATTCTTACCCTGCATCGCGCGCTTCACGCGGATCATGTCCTTGACGGGAATGCCCTCGGTGATCGCTACGGCCAGGTCGAGACCGGCGTCGACGCACTCGAGGATGGCGTCACCGGCGAACGGCGGCGGCACAAAGATGGCGGAGACCGTGGCGCCGGTGGCCTTGGCGGCCTCGGCGACGGAGTTGAAGATCGGGACCTGATGGCCGTTGTGCTCGAAGGTCTGGCCGCCCTTGCCGGGCGTGACGCCGGCGACGACCTGCGTGCCGTAGTCGAGCGAGAGTTGGGCGTGGCGGCCGCCGAAGGCGCCGGTGATGCCCTGGACCATGATCTTGGTGGCGGGAGTGACGAGGATGCTCATGGGGTTCAGGCGACGAGTTTGACGATCTTCTGGGCGGCATCGGCCATGGTGTCGCCCGAGACGAGGGCGAGGCCGGAGTTGGCGAGGGTTTCCTTGCCCTTCGCGACGTTGTTGCCCTCGAGGCGGACGACGAGGGGAAGCTTGAGGCCGACTTCCTTGACGGCCTCGACGATGCCCTCGGCGATCACGTTGCAATCCATGATGCCGCCGAAGATGTTGACGAAGATGCCCTGCACGTTGGCGTCGCCGAGGATGATTTTGAAGGCCGCGACGACCTTCTCCTTGGAAGCGCCGCCGCCGACGTCGAGGAAGTTGGCCGGGTTGCCGCCGTAGTGCTTGATGATGTCCATCGTGGACATCGCGAGGCCCGCGCCGTTGACGAGGCAGGCGATGTTTCCGTCGAGGGCGATGTAGGCCAGCTCGTATTTGGAGGCCTCGATTTCCTTCGGGTCCTCCTCGTTGAGGTCGCGCAGCGCGACGATCTCAGGGTGGCGGTAAAGGGCGTTGTCGTCGAACGAGACCTTGGCGTCGAGCGCGAGGACCTCGCCCGTCGGCGTGGTGATGAGCGGGTTGACCTCGACCATGGCGGCGTCGGTTTCCCAGAAGCAGGTGTAGAGCGCCTTGAGAAGCTTGGCGGCGTTCTTGGCCTCGGCGCCGGTGAAGCCGAGGGCGAAGATGACTTCGCGCACTTGGAAATCGGCGAGGCCGTAGGCGGGATCGACGAAGACCTTGGTGATCTTCTCGGGCGTCTCGTGGGCGACCTTCTCAATCTCCACGCCGCCCTCGGTGGAGGCGACGATGACCGGGCATGACGTGGCGCGGTCGAGGAGGATGGCGAGGTAGTATTCCTTTTTGATGTCGCTCGCGGCGGTGAAGTAGATCGTCTGCACCTTGCGGCCGGCGGGACCGGTCTGGACGGTGACGAGAGTGTTGCCGAGCATCTTGCCGGCGAGGTCCTCGGCCTCGGCCTTGGTTTTGCAGAACTTGACGCCGCCCTTGAAGCCGTCGGTGAACGTGCCCTTGCCGCGACCGCCGGCGTGGATCTGGGACTTCACCATTACGGGACCCTCGGGGAGCGAGGCGAGAGCGGCGGAAAACTCGGCGGCGGATTTGGCGGGAGCGCCCGGGGGGACGGGGACGCCGTATTGGGCGAACAGGGCTTTGGCCTGATACTCGTGGATATTCATGTGGGGAGCCGGAGGCTAGCAGGAGGAAAGCGGCCGGGGCAGCCCAAAAACTCGGAAATTGCGTAGTCGTAAGATTCGATGGGGCGGAGGTTGCGTTTCCCCTATGCCCCCGCAGCATGCGCGCATGCAATCGCACGAGGTTCTCCGGGAGGTTTTGAAGCAGACCAGCGCCAAGCAAATCGCGGCCGACATGGGCCTTTCGCTCTCTCTGATCTACAAGTGGGCCGAGCCGCCGGCGGACGACAGCGGCAGCGGGGCCAACAACCCGCTCGACCGAGTGGGCCAGCTCATCCGCTCCACCAACGACCGCCGCATCGCCCAATGGGTCTGCGAACAGTCCGGCGGTTTTTTTATCAAGAATCCGACGACGCTTCAGCACACGGGGCACCTGATCCCGCTGACCAATGACATCGTGCAGGACTTTGCGGACATGCTGGCGACCATCGCGATGTCGTCGGCGGACAACGTCATCACGCCGCAGGAGGCCAAGACTATCCGCAACCGCTGGGAACAACTGAAGAGCGTGACCGAGGGCTTTGTGCGCGCCGCGGAGAGCGGGCACTTTGAGAACCTCCCGCCGCCGACGGCGACGGATTAAGTCACACCCGTTTGGCGATTTTAAGCAGCTCGGCCGAGAGAAACGCGGCTTGCTGGGCGGCCAGCGATTTCAACCCGCCGGCGGCCAGGCCGAGCAGCGCCTGCAATTGCTCGGGCGAGAAAGTCGACTCCTCGCCTGAGCCCTGCACCTCCACGAATTGGCCGCGGCCAGTTATGACGATGTTGGCGTCCACCTCGGCGTCCTTGTCCTCGACGTAATCGAGATCGAGCACGGCGCGGCTGTCGCAGATGCCGGCACTGATGGCGGCAACGGAATCGGTCAAAGGATTTTCGGCCAGCTTGCCTTGGTCGAGCAGCTGCTGGACCGCGAGCCGCGCGGCGACGTAGGCGCCGGTGATCGAGGCGGTGCGGGTGCCGCCATCGGCCTGGAGCACGTCGCAGTCGACCCAAAGCGTGTTTTCGCCGAGCTTGTCGAGATCGACGACGGCGCGGAGGGAGCGGCCGATGAGCCGTTGAATCTCGACGGTGCGGCCGTCGAGCTTGCCGCGGGAGATGTCGCGCGGTTTCCGATCCAGCGTGGAATAGGGCAGCATCGAATACTCGGCGGTGAGCCAGCCGCCTTTTACGCCTTGCTGGCGCATCCAGCCCGGGACCTTTGGCTCGATGGTGGCGGCGCAGATGACGCGCGTGCGGCCGAAGCCGACGAGCACGGAACCGGTGGCATGCGGGGCGATGCCGGCTTCAAAGGTGACGGAGCGGAGCTGGTCGGGAGCGCGGCCGTCGTGGCGGGTCTTGGTTTCGGACATGAAAGGGATCAGTCGTCGCGCTCCTCGGGATCGAAGGGCTTGATCGTGAGATTGGGCTGCCCCTCGGGCTGGGTCATGTGGGCGATGAGCCGGTCGTTGAATTCCTTGGCCGGGTCGTGGCCGATCTTCTTCAAGGCCTGCGTGAGCGCGGCAACCTCGACCAACCGCGCCATGTCGCGACCGGGCCGGACGTAGAGCTCGATGTGCGGCACCTTGATGCCGAGGATCGGGTAGAAATGTTCTTCCAGGCCGGTGCGCTCCTCGTCGACCTCGGGCGTCCACTCCTGGAGCGACACCACCAGGTCGATGCGTTTCTCGTGGCGCACGGATTTGATGCCGAACATTTCGGCGATGTTGATGATGCCGATGCCGCGGCACTCCATATACCCGCGGTTGAGCGGTCGGCTCGTGGCCATGAGGTCGCGCTCGTCGCGGCGGCGGACCACGGTGAGGTCGTCGGCGACGAGGGAATAACCGCGCTCGATCAACGCGAGCGCGCACTCGCTTTTGCCCACGCCGCTGGAGCCGCGCATCATCACACCGACGCCCTTGATATCCAGGGTGGTGGCGTGCTCGGTGGAAGTGGGGGCGAACTCGTTGTCGATGCAGAGGGTCGCCAGATTCACGTAGTTCATCGTGATCAGCGGCGTGCGGAAGAGCGGCAGCTTCATCTCGGTGGCCACCTCGAGCATCGCTTTCGACGCGTGGTAATTGCGCGTAAGGACAATGCAGGGGATGTGGCGCTTGACGATCTGCTGGAGGATGGCGCGCTGGGCCTCGTGCGAGAGGGTCTTGAGGTAGGTCATCTCGGCCGAGCCGATGACCTGAATGCGCTTGTTCGCGAAATATTTCAGAAAGCCGGTGAGCGCGAGCGCCGGGCGGTTGATCGAACCTTCCTTGATCAGGCGGTGCATGCCGACGCCCTCGGGCGTGACGAGCTCCATCTTGAGCTTTTCGCCGTAGCCGGCGAAGAAGTGTCCCACCGTGATGCCGTGAACGTCCTTTTGCATGCGGGTCAGAGGTTGAAGTCCTGGCCGAGGTAGAGCTCGCGCGCCTGGGGGTCGTTGATCAGGAAGCTGCCCGTGCCCTCGGTGAGGACGCGGCCTTGGTGAATGAGGTAGGCGCGGTCCACGATGCGCAGCGTCTCGCGGACATTGTGGTCGGAGACCACCACGCCGATGCCGCGCTGCTTGAGCTCGAGAATGAGCTTCTGGACCTCCGCGACGGAGATTGGATCGATCGCGGCGAAGGGCTCGTCCATCAGGAGGAACTTCGGCTGCGTGACGAGGGCGCGCGCGATCTCGAGCCGCCGCCGCTCGCCGCCGGATAGGGTGAACGCCTTTTGCTTCGCGACGTGGGTGAGGTTGAGCTCCTCGAGGTGGTGGGTGACGAGGGCCTTGCGTTCCTTGCGCGGCGTGCCGATGGCCTCGGCGATGGCGAGAATGTTTTCCTCCACCGTGAGTTTCCGAAACACCGACGCCTCCTGCGGCAGGTAGCCGATGCCGCGGCGGGCGCGCTCGTGCATGCGGAGCTTGGTGATGTCCTGGCCGTCCAGTTGCACGCGCCCCTTGGTCGCGGGCACGAGGCCAACGATCATGTAGAACGTCGTGGTTTTGCCGGCGCCATTGGGTCCGAGCAGGCCGACCACCTCACCGGCCTTGAATGACAGGTCCACGCCATCGACGACGTTGCGGGCGCCGAAGGTCTTGACGAGTCCCTGCGTGGCGATTTCGGCCGTGGCGGTGGTGGTGCTCATCGGTCAGGGCTGGGCGTTGCCGCCGGCGGCGGGTGTGGAGGGCTCGTCGAAGCCGAGGTCCTTGATGGCGGGTAAGACAATGCGGGAGCGTTCAGTTTCGTTGCCCTCGATCACGGCGCGGCGCTGACCGCGATAGAGCACAAGCCGGGGGCCCGTGGCGATGTATTCGTCGTCAAAGCTGCGGACGACCGGATCCTCGCTGAGGACGATGCGATCCTCGCCCGGAAAGACCTCGGCGCGGCCGCAGGTGGCCTCGCGGTCGCCCTGCACGATGCGCACCCGGCCGGTGGCGACGAGCGACTTGAAGTGACCATAAGAACCGAGCGTGGCCGAAGGGTCGCCCTTGCGGATGGCGACGACTTGAAGGAAATCGCAGGTGAGCTTGATGTTGTTGCCCGTGACCACGACTTGGTCTCGAAAAGTGGCGATGGTCTCGGTGTCGGAGCTGATGGTTTCCGCCACGCCCGAGCACTCGATGATCGTCGGCGGCGGCGCGTCGGTCTGCGCGCGAAGCAGCGAGGTGGCGAGGGAAATGCCGGCGGCGAAGAGGGAAAGGGGACGTCTCATTTGAGGATGTCGGGTAGCTGGGCTTGGAACGTTATCCGCGCATGCGCGGCGATGGAAATCTTCTTTTGATTATGGTCGTAGGCCCAATTGGTGCCGGTGATTTCCAAGTCGTCGCGCAGGACGCGCACCAAGCCGGGGCCGCGGATGAGCCCGGCCTCCAGTTCCGCCGTGGCCTGCGGGCTGAGGATGATCGTCTCGACCGTATCGCGAGCGGAGCCGTCGAACAGAGTCAGGTTGAGGTTGCTCAGCTCGATGGCATCGGCGCCGACGAGGGCTTGGGCGCCTTGGATCAACATCGAGCGATGGCCTTCCTCGGTGAAGGTCGGCAGCCGGAAATTACTCACCGGGGCTTGGGCGCTCACCGACGGACCGGCCGCGGCCGGGGCGGTCGCAAGCAGGAGGGCGATGGCGAGACAGGCAAACATGGCTCAAGCGGTGGGAGTGCGGTGGGCGAGGATATGTTCGCAGATTTCGCGCACCGCGCCGCGCCCGGCCCCACGGGTGGTGATGTAGCGGGCGACGGCAAGCGCCGCGGGCATGGCGGCGGGAACCGAGACACCGATGCCGGCCCAGGCGATGGCGGAAGCGTCGATATCGTCGTCGCCCATGTAAACACAGGCGCTGGCATCCAACTGCAACCGGCCGGCGAGCTCTTGCAGGGCCGCGAGCTTGTCGGTGCGGCCTTGGATGAGGTGCGGCACTTTGAGCTCGGTGGCGCGGCGCGTCGTGGCTTCGGACGGACGGCCGCTGATCCAGGCGACGGCGACGCCCGCGCGGTTGAGGCGCACGAGGCCCATGCCGTCGAGAATCGAGAACACCTTGGCCTCGGTGCCGTCGGACGAGATCGACACCGTGCCATCGGTCAGGACGCCGTCGACGTCCATGGCGAAGAGGCGGATGGCGAACCAATCGGCGGGCGTGGGCTTGGCGGGTGAACTCATGGGGTTAGTCGAGCCAGCGGAGGATGGCCTCGATGATGGCGTCCTCGGACGGGCGGTAGGCTTGTTCGAGTTCGCCGGCGAATGGCACGGGCAGGTCGAGCGCGCCGACGCGCAGTGGCGCGGCCTTGAGCGAGCCGAAGCATTGCTCGGTGAGCCGGGCGACGAGTTCCGCGCCAAAGCCGTGGGTGCGACGGCCCTCGTGAAGGACGACGAGGCGGCCGGTGCGGGCGAGCGAGGCGGTAATGGCGTCGAGCTTGAGCGGCGAGAGCGCGCGCAGGTCGAAAAGATCGAAGCCCAGTTCGTATTCCTCAGCGAGGTAGTCGCAGATCTTCGCAGCGCGGCCGACCATCTCGCCGTAGGTGACGACGGTGGCGAAGTCGCCTTGGCTCAGCTGGCGCGGCTCCCAGACCTTGCGGTAGTCGGGGTTCCACGCCACGGGCTGTTTCTTGCAGCGGTAGAGCGCCTTGTTTTCAAACACGATGACGGGGTTGTCGTCCTCGTAGGCGGCGAGCAGCGCGTCGAAGGCGTCCTGCGGCGTGCTCGGGTAAAGGGCCTTGAGGCCGGGATACGACAGGAAGGCGGTTTCGAGTTCCTGCGAGTGGAAGGAACCGAGCTGCACCGTGCCGCAGGGAAAACGGAAGACCAGCGGGCAGGCGGCGCCGGAGCGGAAGAAGAACGTCGCGGCGTTTTGCGTGATTTGCGTGACGGCCTCCGTGGCGAAGTCGGCGAACTGAAACTCCTCGATCGGCCGGTGGCCGTTGACGGCCATGCCGATCGCGTAGCCGGTGCAGGCGCTTTCCGCCAGCGGGGTATTAAAAACGCGGGCGCGGCCGAACTCGTCGAGCAGGCCCTCGGTGACCTTGAACGCGCCGCCGTAGCGGCCGATGTCCTGGCCGAGCACGAGCGATTCCGGGCGCTCGCCGAGGATTTTGCGGTGCGCGGCGTTGAGCGCCTGCGCAAAGTTCATCGGCTCCGGCGCGGCAGGAGTGGCCGCCCACGGCAACGGGCCCTGGTCCGGCGCGAAGAGCTCATCGGGCATGCCCGCGGGATTGGGCCGCGGAATCGGCAGCGAGGTTTTCACGCAGGCTTCGAGGAACGCGTTGAGCTCGGCGTCGAGCGCGTCGAGCTTGGCGCCGTGGCCCTCTTCGGTGAGCTGGGTGCGGAGGCGCGGCAGCGGATCGCGGGCGAAGAACGCCTCGCTCTCGCCGGGCTTCAGGTAGTCGCAGGTGTCGTAGGCGGCGTGACCGCGCAGGCGGAGCGTGTTGACCTCGATGAGCACGGGGCGCGAGGTTGCGCGCACCTTGGCGATGGTTTCGCCGAGGGTGCGGGTGAAGCTTTCAACGTCGGTCGCATCGGCGGCAAAGCCCTCCATGCCGTAGCCCGCGGCGCGTTCCCAGAGCTTAACGTTGGGAGCAAACTGTTCCTCCAGCGGCGTGGAGTAGGCGTAGCGGTTGTTCTCGATGATGAATACAACGGGCAGCGAGAGCAGCGACGCGAGGTTGAGCGATTCATGCACGTCGCCGGTGCTGGACGAACCATCGCCAAAGAACGTGAGACCCACGGCGTTGTGGCCTTGGCGGCGCTGCGAGTCCACGGCGCCGACCACGTTCGACAGCATGATGCCGAGGTGGCTGATCATGGGCAGCGAGCGGTTGGTGGGATCGCCGTGGTGGATGTTGCCTTCGCGGGCCTTGGTGGGGCTGAGGGCGTTGGCAAAATACTGGTTGAGGTGGTCGCAGAGGTGGCCGCTCCAGATCAGGTGGCTGGAGAGTCCGCGGTGGCTGATGCAGATGACGTCTTGCGCTTTGTCGGCGAGGAGCGCGACCGGAACGCCGACGCCCTCGTTGCCCATGCCGCCGGTCACGGTGCCTTTGATCAGGCCCTGCCGGAAGAGGTCGAGGATGCGGTTGTCGGCGGCGCGCGCGAGATGCATCCAGGCGTAAATGCGCAGGAGCGTCGCGTCGCGGTCGGTTTCCAAGTCCCCGGGGCGCAACGAGCGGTCCGCAAGGATCGTCGGAGGGTTGGGTAAATCCATGTTTTCCAGAACGGTGGCGGGCCGTTCTGGTGCGCGCAAGGGCAACATTTGGGCCGCGGTTTGGGCGCTTAGAGTGCCAGTGATTCCCCGGGGCGGAGCGGTTTGACCACGTGGCCTGCGCGACCGGCGGCATCGGCGAAAGCCACGGGGTCTTGGGCGATCAGGGGCCAGGTGCCATAATGCATTGGCACGGCGACCTTGGGTTTGAGCAAATCGAGGGACTCCAGCGCGTCCGTTGGACCCATGGTGTAGTTGTCGCCGATCGGCAGAAGGGCCGCGTCGAGGCCGCGGCGGCCGATCAGCTGCATATCGCTGAAGAGCGCGGTGTCGCCCGCGTGGTAAAGCCGTCGGCCGTCGGCCTCGATCACGATGCCGCAGGCGCAACCGGCGTAGAGCGTCGGGCTCTCAGCGTCGAAGCTGGAGGTGTGAAACGCGATGGTGAGCGCGACGCGGCCGAAGGGAAAATCATGGCCGCCGCCGGGGCTCATGCCGTGCGTCTTGAATCCGCGCGCGGCGTAGAACTCGGCGATCTCGTGATTCGCGATGATCGTGGCGCCGTTGGTCTCGGCCAGAGTGGCCGCGTCGCAATTGTGGTCGCTGTGGCCATGCGAGACCACGACGTAGTCGCATTTCACGTCGGCCGCGCTAAGGGCGGCGTTGGGATTGCCCGTCAGAAAGGGATCGAGCACCAGCCGCGCGCCGGCGGTTTCAACCAGGAAGCAGGAATGGCCCAGGTAGGTCAGTCGCATCACCGCAGGCTGGCGCGGCGCCTCTGCAGCGTCAACCGGCGAGCCAGTCGTTCGCGGCGCTAAGATCGCCCGGCACCAAACCATGCGAGGCCTCGTGCAAAGCAACCTTCACTTCGGCGCCGCCGGCGCGCAGAAGGTTTGCCAGCTTTTCCGGATGATCCACCGGCACGATGGGGTCGTGGCGGCCGTTGGAAATCAAGACGCGACGGCCGGTGAGGGTGCCGGCGGCGGCGGGTTGATCGAGAACCACCATGGGTCGCAGCAGGATCGCATCACCCAAGGCCTCCGGCCGCAGCTGCAGCAGCGTGGCGGCCACGTTCGCGCCGTTCGAAAAGCCGAGCGCGATCAGCGACTGCGGGTCGAGGTCGTGCTTGGCCGCGGCGGCGATTACAAAATCAGCCAACTCGTGCGTGCGGCGCGTGATCTCGGCCGGATCGAAGACGCCCTCGGCGAGCCGGGCAAAAAACCGATTCGCCCCGCTTTCGCTCACGCGGCCGCGTGGGCTCAGCAACGCTGCTCCCGGGGCCAGTCTTCGGGCCAGCGGCACGAGATCGTGTTCGTTGCCCCCAGTGCCGTGCAGCAGCAGCATGGGCCGCACGCCGGGCCCGGTGGCGGGTTCGAAGTGATAGGCGTGGGAGAGTGCGGTCATGGTGGTCAGTCCAGCTTGGGGAGGGTGGCCTCGATCTGCGCCCGATAGGGTTCGAGTCGCGGTGGCAGACCCAGCCGGGTGCCGAGGGTTTCAACGGGTTCGTCGATGGCGAAGCCGGGTTCGTCGGTGGCAATCTCGAAGAGCACGCCGCCGGGTTCACGGTAGTAGATCGACTTGAAGTAGGCGCGGTCGATGACCGGGCTCACTTGAAGCCCGTCGGTCTCGATCTGGCGGTGCGCTTCCACTTGGGCGGCGTCGTCTGGGGTGCGGAACGCGACGTGGTGGATGGTGCCGGCGCCGTTGAGACCGTGCGGGAGATTGGGATCGGTGAGCAGGTCGACATAGGTGCCCGGTCCACCGGCACCGACGGCGTAGCGCGTGCGGTGCCCTGCGCTGGCGACTTCGCGGTAGCCCATCGTGTCCGTGAGCACGGTAGCCGTGGGCGTTTGGTCGTCCAAACCGAGCGTGCTGCCGTGGAAACCGCGAATGGCGTGTTCGCGCGGGACTTCCTTGGCGGGTGCCGGCTCGCGGTTGTCGGCTTCGGTGGAGGCGACCAATTCGAGGCGCAGGCCGTCCGGGTCAAAGAGGGTGAGCACGGTTTCACCGGAACGCTCGGTAGCGGGTTCGGTGATCACGTCGAGCGCGGCGAGTCGTTTTGTCCAGAAATCGACACTGCCGGCCGGAACGGAAAACGCGGTGGCGTAGGCTTGGCCGCGACCCGGGCGACCGTGCCGCAGACCGGCCCAAGGGAAGAACGTGAGGATCGTCCCGGGCGAGCCGGCGTAGTCGCCGTAGTAGAGGTGGTAGGTTCCGGGGTCGTCTTGGTTGACAGACTTCTTGACGAAGCGCAGGCCCAGCACGCGGGTGTAGAAATCGACATTCTTCCGTGGATCGGAAGCGATGGCGGTGATGTGGTGCAGTCCGGAGAGATTCATAACGAAAGGACTTTGGCGGTTTGTAATATTATACGTTACTTACGGCCTGATTCCCCGCAGATCCTCAAGTGAGAGGGGAGGGCGGAGGAGACCCGGACGGTAAGTAACATAATACGTTACTTACCGCGACGGGCTGGGGGTGGATCAGGACTTGGGCTTGGTCAGGCAGGCGTCGGCGGAGGCCGCGCCGCCGCCGGCGATGAGGAGGGCGAGGGAGGCGGCAAGGAGGGTGAGCGGGAACTCCATGCCGGCGGGCGCGAAGAACGCGGTGCGGTGCACGGTGAGGATGGCGACGGCCATGGTGATGGCGACCGAGAGAGCGCCCAGGCGCGTGGCGAGGCCGAGGATCAGCAGGAGGCCGCCGAAAAATTCACCGCTGCCGGCGAGCGCGGCCCAGAAAATGCCGGGGTTTCAGCCCGAGCTTTTCGCCGAAAAAGCCGGCGGTGCCTTCGAGGCCGTAGCCGCCTAACCAGCCGAAGAGCTTTTGGGCACCGTGGGCGGACATGACTAGGCCGACGACGAGGCGGGGTGCGAGGGGCGCCCAATTGGATGAATCGGTGCGGAGGAGGGATTGGATTTTGGTATTCATGTCAGGTATTATTTTGATGTTGAACTATTAGTTTATGGGGGAAAATGACGGATTGGAATAACTGGATCATGCCGCGACGGAGACGCCCAGGCCGAGCTTCTTGCAAAGCCAGCCCAGCGTAAACTGCTCGGCGGTGGTCAACGCGGAAAACTCTTGGGTGATCGCGGCGGCGACCTTGGGAAAGAGGTCGGCAATGAATGCGCGTCCAGCCTGGGTCAGGCTGACGGTGACGAATCGGCGATCCTTTTTGTCGCGGTGGCGCTGGATCCAACCTGATTTTTCCAAGTTACTGACCACAAGCGTGATATTGCCACCGCTCATCAGGAGCTTCGAGGCGAGTTCGGACTGACACATGGGGCCACGGTGGAAGAGGGTTTCCAGGGTGCCGAACTGAGAAATGGTCAGACCGTCGGGGAGATGGGCATGGACCCGGGCGGTGACGCTGTCGGCCGCGCGCATGAGCTTGATATAAGCGTTCAGTGCGTCGGTCTCGGCCTTACTGCCTTGGTAATGGGTTCCCATGATGCTTCGATATCAAAGCAATAATTCATTTGATGTCAAACGATTATTTTTGAGGGAGGGTATTGGCCGGTCTAAACCGAGGCCGGCGGGACGCCGGCGCTCCCGGGGGGCACGGACCTTCTCCGAGCGCTCAGGCCATGCTGTCGAGTTTGCGAATGCGGGCGACGTGGCGCTCGCCTTCGAACTCGGTGGCGAGCCAGACGCGAACGATGTGCAGGGCTTCGTCGCGGGAGATGGTGCGCTCGCCGAGGGAGAGGCAGTTGGCGTCGTTGTGCGAGCGGTTCCAGATGGCGACTTGCTCATTCCAGCACACGCCGCAGCGCACGCCCTTGACGCGGTTCGCCGCCATGGCCTCACCATTGCCGGAGCCGCCGAGGACGATGCCGCGCTCGACTTCACCGGCGGCCACGGCGCGGGCCACCGGGAAACAGAAATCCGGGTAATCGCAGCGCTCGGTGGAGTGCGTGCCGAAGTCGTGGACGGTATGCCCCTCGGCGAGGAGCATGGCCTTGATGGCTTCCTTGTAGGCGAAGCCGGCGTGGTCGGAACCGATGGCGATGGAAAAGGTTTTCATGCGGGCGAAACGGATCGGGGTTTGCCCGGTCATTGAGAGACAGCCAGAATGCGCCTGCAATCCTTCTCCCCATGAAAACTTTCGCCGGAACCCTTCTGCTCGTGGCGGTGCTGTTGACGGGCTGTGCCTCGATCGATTCCCGCATTCGCCGTAATCAAGTGGCGTTCGATTTGTGGCCGGATCATGTGCAGGAGGCGATCCGTCAGGGCGAAGTCCTGTTAGGCTTTACGTCGGCGCAGGTGCGGGTGGCCCTGGGGGAACCGCCGCGGGTCTACGCGCGCACGAGCGTCGAGGGCGAAGCAGAGGTCTGGGCTTACGATCAGCGCGGCTGGCAGTTTTCCATTGGGGTGGGCATCAGCACGGGTGGTTACAACTCGGTGGGCGCCCGAGCGACTACGGACCGGCGGCACGAGCGGTCGGAGGACGCGGTGCGGATCGTGTTTGAGGATGGCAAGGTCACCTCGGTCGAGGTGAACAAACGCGGTTGGTGATCGAAGATTGGTGGTCCGCCGGGAGATGGGCAGTCGTCATGCTGCGAGCGTTGAGGGCTGGCGGCGGTGCGGTGGCAGGCGCGCTTGAAGTTCAGCGCACGGACCAGCGTTTGTTACTTTGCTTCGGGCGGCCGCACCAAGTGCTTCCGGTGTTCGCTGAGGCAGGCTTTCATGGCGCGACGGATCTTCATCCTTTCCCACCAGCCGGTGTCGCACCGGGCCAGCTCTTGCTGCAAGGCGGTGCACGCTCGGGCCGCGAGCGTCTCGAAGCGCTGCGCGGAACCATCCGTGGGGCGTGCATGGCATCCGCGACGATTTGATCGACACGCTCGACCTTGAACCGACGGACGATGGTGGCGCGGGTGGTGTCCTGACCGGGTGGCGCGGAGACCGGCGGTGGAACTTTAAGACTAGCGGACAATTGCTGGTCCAGCAGCTTGCGCAGATGGTCGCGCTCGGCCGCAGTCAGGTTGGGCGCAGCGGCCAGGCCCTTGGTCAGCAAGCGATGGGCGACGTCATGACCGTAGTGGCACCACTCCTCGTGAATGAGCGTTTGCAGATTTTCAAATTCTCCGGTCATGGGCGGGTGCAGTTGAGGTGATATCGACTGAGCCGCTCGGAGGCGCTCAGTTTTCCGGCACGATCAGCTTCATGAAGGCATCGACGTCGGCAAGATTCTCAAACAGGGCGTCGGGGTGATGCGCCGCCAGTTCGGCGACGGGGTAGTTGCCGGTGGCGACGGCAATGGTCTTTGCGCCTATGACCTTGCCGCATTCGATGTCGTGCGGTGTGTCGCCGATGATCCAAGTGCGCTCAGGGGTGAAAGTAACGCCGTGATGCTCGCTGGCGCGGCGCAGGGCGTGCGGTCCTAGGTCGTTGCGCCGCGGGCTGTCGTCAGCGAAAGCGCCGAATTCGAAATAGTGCCACACTTGGTAGTGTGTGAGCTTGAACTGAGCGCCGCGCCGCAGATTGCCTGTGAGCAGGCCTTGGGCGACGGTGGGGTGGTGATGCAGTTTTTCGAGCAGCTCGAAGATGCCGGGGAGGACTTGGCCTTGCGGGCCGGCGGACAATTCGTGCGGCAAGCTGGCAAGGTAGGCCTCGAGGTAGGCGTGGATATTCTCCGGCGTCACGGGCAGGCCGTTGTGGCGGAGCACTTCGCTGGTGATCCAACTGTCGGTGCGCCCGGCCCAATCAATTTTGCCCAGGTCGCAGGGCAGGCCAAAGCGTTGTTGGAAACCGCGCTCCATCGCGCGCACGCCGGCGCCCTGCGAGACAATGAGGGTGCCGTCGATATCCCAGAGGACGAGGGTGGATTTTTGCACGGAGGAAGGTGTAATGAAGACTGAAGGCGTGGCCATGAGAATGAATTTTTTGGCCGCGGATTTCACGGATAGATGCGGATGACAGAGCCGGAATGGGAAATCCGTGAAATCCGCATAACCCACGGGAAATGATCCCGATGAAGATCGGGCGGAGGTCTCGCGAATAATCATTGCAATTTGATTGGTGGTGAAATCGTCACGGACCTACACGGAATCCATGGAAACGAAACCCGCCCCGGCCATCCCCAACTATGGCGCGCCCGCTACCTTGGCGCCTACCCACCGGCTCACGCCGGAGCAGGTCGACT
>JAPOIC010000024.1 GCA_029979145.1 Opitutaceae bacterium | reverse complement strand
TGAACACGGCGGGAAAGTTCACCGGACCACCGCCGATTTCCTTTTCATCCTTCAGGTGCACGGTGCGGATGCGGCGGCCTTGTTCGCGGATGAATTCGGCCGGATCCTTGCCGCCGACCTGAACCCAATAGACGTCGGCCTGGCAGGCGAGGTCACGCGGGGCAGCAGCGTCGAGCATCCAGTCGAACACGCGGCGGCCGTCGACGACGGCGAGCTCAGCGGCGTGATTGTGGAAGGCGAATTGAATGCCGTGGACGCGGAAGGCGGCGCCGATGCCAGCGAGCTCGCGGCCGATGCCGGAACACGCGGCGCCCGAGATGAAGTGATCGCGCGGCCAGCCCGGGCAGGTGACGTGCTTGGCGCCGAGCAGGTGGGCGTCGGAGATGCACTTGTTGAGGTTGGTCTTGAGCGCGTCGATGCCGACGTGCATGCCGGCGCACTGGAGGCCGGCGGCTTTGAGCGCGGCGGCCGCACCCGAGGCGTCAAGATTGCCGAAGCCGGCGGTCTCGACGCCGGCATAACCGATTTTGGCGACCTCGGCGACCGCGCCGGCGAAGTCCGTTTTCGTGCGGTCGCGCAGCGACCAGAGCTGGAGGGCGATGGGGGTAGGCATGAAGGAAAATGGGCTATTGGGGATTGGCTATTGGTTATTGCTGGAGGTGAGGCTCCGGGGCAAGTGCACGATTGCGGAGGAAGGGTGGAGAATTATTCAAGCGCTTGCGCCTTGGTGGGGCGTCGTGCACGGTGGACCGTTTGTATGGCGTTGCTCAGCTTGCTGGATGTCTCCCTTGGGTTCGGTGGACCGGCGGTTTTGGAAAACCTGAATTTCCAGATCGATCCCGGCGAACGCGTCTGCCTGCTCGGGCGCATCGCCGCGAAACTTGCTCGCGCTTATAGTGAGCGCCGCGCCCTGCGCCGGTGGCAAGGCCCCCGTGCTATCCTTGAAAAGATGATGAACCAACCTGATGCCCAGCTGGTGGCGGCGAAGTTCGAGGACTCAACCGCTTGACGCCTCCACTGCACACCCGCCGCCTGCTTCTGCGACCATTCTGCCAGATTGACGCGGATTTTGTCATCGCGCTCGTGAACGATCCGGCGTGGTTGCGTTTCATTGGCTATCGGGGCGTCCGCACCGTCGAGCAAGCCGAGGGATACATTGCGCGAATGACCGCGATGCACGCGGAGCATCGCCACGGCGGCATGCGGGTGGCGCTGAAGGAAACGGGCGAGCCTATCGGCATGGCCGGTCTGTTTCGGCGGCCGGGTTTGGAGGGCGTCGACATCGGCTTTGCCCTGATGCCGTCCCATCATGGGCGGGGCTATGCGCATGAAGCGGCGGAGGCGGTGCTGGCGGACGGGCGGGAGCGACTGGGCCTGCGCCGGGTCGGCGGCGTTACGGCGGCCGAGAACGTCGCTTCGATCCGGCTGCTGGAAAAACTCGGGCTGCGTTACGAGCGCACGATGCGACTGCCGGAAGGCACGGAAGATGTGCAGATATTCGCACGCGAGTGGTGAGTGCCGGACATGAAAAAGCCCGCCATTGCGCGGCGGGCTGAAGCAAGGCGAACCAGTCAACGCTCAGTTCGGCACCGGGAGGTTGAACTCCTTGAGCAGGGCAGTGATCTTGGCTTGGATATCGGCGGCTTTGTCGCCCGGATGGAGGCCGGAGAAACGCAGGGTGCCGTCCGGCGCGATGATCGCGAGATGCGGAATGCCCGTGACGCCGTAGTCGTCGTTGAACACGTTTTGTTCGCTGAAAGCGACGTCCCAAGTCATGTCATGTTTCTTCATGAACGCGGGCGTGAGGGATTTTTCGCGATCCGGGTCATCCTTGGTGTCGATCGGGCTGTCCTCGAGATTGGACACGCGGCCTTGGAGGCTGGTAACGCCGAGGAAGACGACGGGTTTGCCGGCGAAGCGGGCGACTTCTTCGCGCACGTTCGGGAACGACCGGATACACGGGCCGCACCACGTGGCCCAGAAGTCGAGCACGACGACGTTGCCCTTGAGGTCGGAGAGGTGGCTGAGGCCGTCGCGGGTCGACCAGGTGAAATTCATCTCGGGCGCGGCCTGGCCGATGAGGTTGGCTTGTCGAACCTTGGCGGCGGCGGCGCGGTCGAGATAATCGAGCGCCTTGGCGGCGGCCTTGGCGCCCTCGCTGTCGGGATACTTCGTCTGGAGGGCGGTGAGGAGGTCGCGCGCCCTGGCGTCGTCCTCGAGGATCTGCATGGTGAACGTGGCCTGCATGTAGGCGATGCGGACGACGTCCTCGGAGGTGTCGCCGGCGTATTTCGCCAGCAAGTCGTCGAAGGCCTTGGCTTCGTCGGCGAATTCGGCGCCGCTCTCGGCGCCGGCGTTGAGCTTGGCCTTGATCTGCGCCACGAGGGCGTCGAGGTCATCGGCGGCGGAGGCGGTGACGGCGGTGTCTTGCGCGATGAGCGACCCGACCGGGGAGACCAATAGGAGGAGGACGAGCAGGAAACGACGGAGGAACATACGGGGGAGGGTTGAGGTGAGCCCGACAATGGGCGTTGTTTGCGTCCAGCGAACAGGAAGCTGGTCAAAGCGCAAAAGGTTTCAAGCGGTCAGCACCATCCAAATCGTGTAGCCGGCATAGGCCACGAACAGCAGGGCGCCCTCCGCGCGGCTGATGCGGCCGTCGTTGCGGATCAGCGGCCAGAGCGCCAAGGGGGCCACGGACAGAGTGAGCAGGTCGGCCAGCCGCAGGTCAGGGAGGACGGTCGGGCTGATGAGTCCGGTGATGCCGAGAATACCCAGCAGGTTGAAAGTGTTCGAACCGACGACGTTGCCCACGGCGACGTCGGTCTCGCCGCGCAGGGTCGAAATCAAGGAAAGTGCCAGTTCGGGCAGGCTGGTGCCGATGGCGATGACGGTCAGGCCGATGAGCAGTTCGCTCCAACCCCAGGACTGCGCGAGGGTGACGGCGGCATCCACCATCAGGTCGGCGCCGACCAGCAGGAAGGCGAGCCCGGCGACGACGAGGGCCATGCTCTGCCACACGGAACGCGCCACGCGCACTCCGGTGGCGTGGGCGGGGCCGGTGGATCGCCGCGCCTCGCGGACGATAAAAACCGTGTAGCCCGTGAGCAAGACGAGCAGCAGCCCACCGTCGAATCGCCCCAGGTGTCGGTCCCAAAGCAGGACGGGCGTGAGCAGGGAAAGACCGATGAGGACCGGGACTTCGCGCCGGATGACCAACCGGTCCACCGCGAGCGGGCGGATCAGGGCGCAGATCCCCAGGATCAACGCGATGTTGCAGACGTTGGAGCCGACGACGTTGCCAATGGCCAGAGAGCCCAGGCCGCGCAGGGCGGCACCGGCGCTGACGACCAGTTCGGGTGCGCTGGTGCCGTAGGCCATGATCGTGAGCCCTACCACGAGCGGGGTGATGCCAAGGCGCAGGGCGAGGGCGACGCCGCCTGCGACCATGACCCGGGCGCCGAGCGTGAGCAAACCGAGACCGAGGAGAAGCCAGAGCCAGGTCATCATGGGGTGGCCGGCGCGGGCCGGGAACGAGACGTGGAGGTGCAGCGGAAATTCAACACGCGGCCAAGGCAATGGCCCGCCGCACCGCTGGCTAGCCCAAGGTGATTACAATCCTGCGGTCAGTTTCCGGCGCGAGGTCAGGCCCGCCGGACCTGCGCCATGCACGCAAGGATACGCAGATGCGGACCCGCCCAACCGCTTGAAGCCCCGGGGCGGGGCTCTTAGGGTCCGGCGCAATGCTTCGTTACGCCGCGCGCAATCATGCCTTCACCCCGGCGGTGGAATTGGCCATCGAAGGCGCGGTGCTGTGGCGGGTGGACGGCGCTGGGCCGCCTCAGGCCATCGCCTTGGCGGCGGTGCGCGAGGTGTGGCTGGAGTTTTGTCCCACGCGGCCGGAGCGGAATCGTTACCGCTGCCGCGTCGTGCTCGCCGGCGGACGGGCCGTGGAGTTTTTCAACCGCACCTACCGCGGAGTCTACGACTTCCACGACACGAGCGCGGACTATGTTGAATTTGTGCACGCACTGGTGGCGGCGATTGCATCGTCGTCGTCGTGCCGCTTCGTGGCCGGGGCGGACGGGGGACGTTATGCGCTTTCCGTCGCCGGATTTCTCGTGGCGGTGGGCGCGGTGGCCTTGGTGCTGGTGTTCGCGCTCACGACGGGCCTCTGGTGGCTGGTGCTGGCGAAGGCGGCCTTGATCGTGTTCTACCTGCCGGCGGCATGGGGATGGTTGCGGCGGAACCGGGAGCAGGTCTTCGCACCGAACGCGGTGCCGACGGACGTGTTGCCACGGGCATAAAAAAGCCCCGGTCGTGATGACCGGGGCTTTAGGTTTAAGGAATTCGCGACGGCTTACTTCGCGCTTGCGATCGCCGCCTGCGCTGCCGCCAAGCGCGCCACCGGCACGCGGTAGGGCGAGCAGGAGACGTAGGCGAGGCCGACCTTGTGGCAGAACTTCACGGAGTCGGGATCACCGCCGTGTTCGCCGCAGATGCCGAGCTTGATGTCGGGGCGGGTCGAGCGGCCCTTGGCGATGGCGATCTGCATGAGCTGACCGACGCCGGTCTGGTCGATCGAGGCGAAGGGGTTCTTCTTCATGATCTCGGACTCCTGGTAGGCGCCGAGGAAGGAGCCGGAGTCGTCGCGCGACATGCCGAGGGTGGTCTGCGTGAGGTCGTTGGTGCCGAAGCTGAAGAACTGCGCGGTCTGCGCGATCTCATCGGCGGTGAGGGCGCCGCGGGGAACCTCGATCATGGTGCCCACTTGGTAGGCGACCTTGACCTTCTTCTCCTTCTGCACCTCGGCGGCGACCTCGTGAACGATGGCGACCTGCAAATCGAGCTCCTTCTTGAAGCCGACGAGCGGGATCATGATCTCGGGCTTGGCCTTGAGACCCTTCTTGTTGGCGTCGGCGGCGGCCTCGAGGATCGCGCGCACCTGCATGCGGGTGATCTCGGGATACTTCACGCCGAGGCGGCAACCGCGGAAGCCAAGCATCGGGTTGAACTCATGCAGCTCATGCACGCGGCTCATGATCTTCTCCACCGGCACGCCGAGCTTGTTGGCGAGGTCGAGCTGCTGCTCCTTGGTGTGAGGCAGGAACTCGTGCAGCGGGGGATCGAGGAGACGGATGGTCGCGGGGAAGCCCTTCAGCGCCTTGAAGATGCCGAAGAAGTCGGCGCGCTGATAGGGGAGGAGCTTGGCGAGGGCCTTCTCGCGGTCCTCGACGTTGCCGGCGAGGATCATCTCGCGCATGGCGTCGATGCGGTCGCCCTCGAAGAACATGTGCTCGGTGCGGGTGCGGCCGATGCCCTCGGCGCCGAAGGCGATGGCCTGGGCGGTCTGCTCGGGGGTGTCGGCGTTGGTGCGGACCTTGAGCACGGTGGCCTTTTTGCACCAGGCCATCAGCTGCACGTAGTTCTTGAATTTCTCGGTCTTCTGCGCGGCCTTGTTGCCGTTGAGCAGGCCGTCGATGATCTCGGACGGCGCGGTCGGGATCTGGCCGGCGTAGACGGCGCCCGTGGTGCCGTCGATCGAGAGGTAGTCGCCCTCAGCGAAGGTCTGGCCCTGAACGGAGGCGACGCGCTTGTCGTAGTCGATGTGGATGTCGGCAGCGCCGCAGACGCAGACCTTGCCCATCTGGCGGGCGACGAGGGCGGCGTGCGACGACACACCGCCGCGGGCGGTGAGGATGCCGTCGGCGGCGATCATGCCGCGGAGGTCTTCCGGGGAAGTCTCAACGCGAACGAGGAGCACCTTCTCGCCCTTGTCGGCGGCGGTGACGGCGCGGTCGGCGTTGAAGTAGATCTTGCCGGCGGCGGCGCCGGGGCCGGCGGGGAGACCGGTGGCGATGGCCTTGGCCTTCTTGATCTCGTTGAGATCGAAGATGGGGGCGAGGAGCTGCTCGAGCTGGTCGGCCGGGTTGCGGAGCACGGCGGTCTTCCAGTCGATGAGGCGCTCCTTGACCATGTCGGCGGCAAATTTCAGCGCGGCGGCGGCGGTGCGCTTGCCGTTGCGGGTCTGCAGCATGAACAGCTTGCCGTCCTGGATGGTGAACTCGACGTCCTGCACGTCCTTGAAGTGCTTCTCGAGGATTTTTCGGACCTTGAGAAGCTCGGCGTAGGACTTGGGCATCACGTCCTTCAGCTTGAGCACGGGCTCGGGCGTGCGAACGCCGGCGACGACGTCCTCACCCTGCGCGTTGACGAGGAATTCGCCGTAGAACTCGTTTTCGCCGTTGGCCGGGTTGCGGGTGAACGCGACGCCGGAGCCGGAGGTGTCGCCGGTGTTGCCGA
Source organism: Opitutaceae bacterium (assembly GCA_029979145.1). Classification (GTDB taxonomy): domain Bacteria; phylum Verrucomicrobiota; class Verrucomicrobiia; order Opitutales; family Opitutaceae; genus Cephaloticoccus. The sequence continues at coordinate 8,459 of JAPOIC010000024.1, read as the reverse complement.
AGACCATGGCCTGGACATTGACGGCGGTGCCCCACTCGGAGGGGATGTTGTATTTGCGGCGGTAGACGATGGCGCGGTCGTTCATCCACGAGCCGAAGACGGCGCCGGCGGCGCCGCGGAGCTGATCCCAGGGGTCATTCGGGAACACCTTGCCGGTGCGATCCTTGACGAGGGCCTTGAAGCGCTTCACGAGCTCGGCCTGGTCGGCGGCGGTGAGCTCGGAGTCGATGATGTCCTTGTGATAGACCTCGTGCTTGTATTCGTGGATCACGGTCTCGAACGGCTCGTGGTCCTCGTCGGGGCGCTTTTGCACGCCGAGCACGACGTCGCCATACATCTGGATGAAGCGGCGGTAGCAGTCCCACGCGAAGCGGGGGTTGTTGGTGGCCTTCTCGAGGGCGACGACGGTATCGTCGTTCAGGCCGAGGTTGAGGATGGTGTCCATCATGCCCGGCATGGAATCGCGGGCACCGGAGCGGACGGCGACGAGAAGCGGGAAGCCCTTGGCGTCACCAAACTTGTAACCCATGACCTTTTCCATGTTGGCGATGCCGGCCTCCATCTGGCCCTGCAGCTCCTTCGGGTAGGTGCGCTTGTGGTCGTAGTAATAGGTGCAGACCTCGGTGGTGATGGTGAAACCGGCGGGCACGGGCAGGCCGATGCGCGTCATCTCGGCGAGGTTGGCGCCCTTGCCGCCGAGGAGGGCCTTCATGGTGCCGTTGCCGTCGGCCTTGCCGGCGCCCCAAGTGTAGACGTATTTGGGCGCCTTGCCGGCGGATTTCTTGGCGGACTTGGCCGCGGGTTTCTTAGCTTTGGTTTTGGATGCCATGGATGGGATTATGCGTTGAAAACGGTCGGGTGCGCGGAGGCGCAAAGGGCCATTGGATTAGTGACCGTTGCGGGGCACTGTCAACGGCGGAGGCGCCGTCCGGGGCCGTGTCATAAAGTCCCCGGCGCACAACACGCTTCCGTTTTGGCCGAAATGCCGCAGCATGGCCTGCTCGACTGATGGCGAACGACGAAGACGACATTTTTGCCGGTGGACCCGGGGCCGGCGGCGGCGCCCGGGAGAAGCCCATGGGCTTTTTCGACCACCTGGAGGAGCTGCGCTGGACGCTGATCAAGTCGCTGGCGGCCTTTCTGGTCTTTGCCGTCCTGATTGGCGTCTTCATGCGGGAGTTCAACGACGTCCTGCTCTGGCCGCTGCACGAGGTGCAGGAGGCCAACCCCAAGCTGCAGCTCGATCTGGGCACGACCTCAATCATGGAGGGGTTCACCGTGGTGCTGCAGATGTGCTTCATGGGCGGCATCGTTCTGGCCGCGCCGTTCATCCTGCTGTTCATCGGCCAATTCGTGTCTCCGGCGCTGACCGAGCGGGAGCTCAAGGTCGTGCTGCCGTTGTGCGTCGCGGCGATGTTTCTGTTTCTCTGCGGCGCGGCCTTTGGCTACTTTGTCCTCGTGCCGAGCACGCTGCGGGTGTCGGTGGGCCTCAACGAATACTTCGGTTTCGTCATGCGCTGGACGCCCGGCAGCTACTATGGGTTGCTGACTTGGCTCGTGCTCGGCGTGGGTGCGTCGTTTGAATTTCCGCTGCTGATCGTGCTGCTGGGCTACATGGGTCTGATGACCACGGCGACGCTGGTGAAATACCGCCGGCACGCCGTGGTGGTGATTTTTATCATCGCCGCCGTTGTCACCCCGACACCGGATTTCGTGACGCAAACGCTCTTTGCCGCGCCGCTTTACCTGCTCTTCGAAATCGCCGTGATTGTCAGTCGCCGCGTGGAGAAAAACCGGGCGCGGCGTATCGAAGAATAACTGTAGGGCGGGGACTCCGATCCCCGCCTTGATCGTTGAGATTACGTGGAGGTGGCGGGGATTGGAATCCCCGCCCTACAACGCGAAGTTGCCGCTTACTCGCCGGGCTTGATCCGCAGGTTTCGGATCACGAGGTGGCTCTTTACGGTGCGGAAGCCAAAGTGGCCCGTGGCCGGCGGCGCGGGATCGTCGAAGGTGAAGACGAGTTCGCCGTCACGCCAGTATTCGGCGTGGCCGTCGCGGGCGACGAGGCGGATGTGGTAGGTGCGGTTGGGCTCGAGCAGGTGGGCGGAGTCGGTCAGATCGTGCTCCGGCAGAAGCGGGCGCGCACCGGTGCCGTCGTAGCGGCGAAATCGTGTGGTCGAGTTGTAGTTGCCGCCATAGCCGACGTAGTAGGTGGCAAGGGTGTCGTAGTCGGCGAATTTTCCGGTGCGCTCGGCCGTGCTGGCGACGACGCCGGCGGGAGACTGTGGGGTCGACGCCATCCAGAAACAGTTGAGGTCGGAGAGCCGATCGAAAGGTCCATTCGCCATGATGACCGTCGCCTCGTAGCTGATTTCGACCGGGGCGGTGAGAAGTTCGCGCAGCCAGACGGTGCAGCCGCCCACGTCCTCGATGACCAGCGCCCCATCGACGGCGCTGACGCGGCCGCCGGGCATCTGCTCCACGAGGAAGGCCTCGAGTCCGGGCGTGAAGGGCACCTCTTGGGTATCGCCGTTGGTCATGGTGGTCATGACAAGGCCGAGGGAAATGAGGGCAAGGACTTTCATGCGTTCAGGTGAGTTCGCTCAAGCGCGTCTTGCCTGGTGCGAACAGGACGAGATCGGTGAGGGTGACGGGCCATTGGCCGCGAATTGAATCGCGCGCGGCAATGCCGACCAGGATCGAGGCCGCACCTTGCTCGTGGCCCGCGAAGCGGCCCCAAGGGTCGGTGTTCGGCGCGTCGGGCGAGAAGAAGGAATGCGTGAGAATATCGTCTGCCCCGCCATGCGCGCCGGTGGCCGGGGGCAACGGCACGTCGTAGCCGGGTTGAAAATGCGGGAATACGCGGATGGATTCGCCCTCGGCCTCGGCGCCGGGCTTGGCCTCGACGGCGAAGTCGCCGGGACTGACCGCGCGGTTCATGTGGGTGCCGATGAACTCGGAGTATTCGATGCGGCCGCGATCGCCGTTGAAGGTCACGCGCATGCCTTCGCGCGGACTGTAGGCGATGAGCGAGTAGTTCAGCACCTCGCCGGTGCGGTAGCGGACGTTGAGCGACATCTGGTCGTAGATGTCGATGTCGTCACGAAACACATTGCGGTCGCGCAGGTAGCCGGAGTCGGCTTCGCCGGCGCGATAGAGTCCGCGAAAGGCTTCGCTCTCGTCGAGGTCGATTCGGAACGGGTCATCCTTCGCCCTCGGTTCGCCAGTATAGCGCGGGTAGGCGGCGAGGTGACCGTCGCCGCGCGCCTCGGCATTTTTGCGGCCGTAGAAAACGAGATCGCCGTAGGCGAAAACCTGCGCCGGAATGGCGTCGAGCCACCAGTTCACGAGGTCGAAGTGATGGGTGCTCTTGTGCACGAGCAGCGTGCCGGACTCATCGGCATGCGCGTGCCAGCGGCGGAAGTAGTCGGCGCCGTGGTGCGTATCTAGGAGGTATTCCAGATTCACCGAATGCACGCGGCCGATGGTGCCGTCGGCGATGAGCTCCTTGACCTTGGTGCGGAAGGGCCCCCACCGGTAGTTGAAGGCCACCCGCACGCGGCCGCCGGTGATGCGCTGGGCGTCGAGGATGGCGCGGCACTTTTCCGCGTCGATGGTCAGCGGCTTCTCCGTGATCACGTCGCACCCGGCGCGCAGCGCGCGGATGATGTAGTGGTGATGCGTGCTGTCCTTGGAGCACACGAAAACCGTGTCGGGCTTGGTGTCGCGCAGCAGGTCGTCAAACCGGTCCGCCGGGTAGGCGGGCACGGCGGGGGGACTCCATGCGCCCGTGAGCTTGGCGTTGTAGTAGGCCATGCGCGCCGGGCTGAGGTCACAGAAGGCCACGAGGGTGTTGTGCTCGCGGTAACGCGTGACCAGCGGCTCGATAAAGCTGATGGCGCGGCCGCCGGTGCCGACGAAGGCGAAGCGATGGGGTTTCATGGTCAATTGCCGCGCGGGCGCTCGGTGCTGCGCTGCGGGCTAGGGGCGAGTTTGAAAGTGGCGGGGTCGTCAGGATTCGTCGGGTCGAAGCCGCTGAAGTCCTCCGCGAGTGCATCCGCCAGCGGCAGGCCGGCGTCGCGGATGCCTTGGGCGACGCACTTCGCCAGTTCGTAGGCACCGTAGTTATTGTGGTGCGTGGGGTCCTTGCCGCCGGCGGCGAAGGCGAGGGGGGCGCGCTCGGGTCCGAGCGCCTCGTAGAAGGCGGTGCCCATGCGATCGAGATCGATCAGGGCGACGCCTTGCTCGGCGGCCACGGTGCGCACCGCGGGGGGATAGTCGCCGTGCGTGTTCTTGATCTTGCCGTCGGGGTCGAAGGTGCGGCGTTGCATTGAGGTCACCAGCACGGGCGTGGCGCCGCGCCGGCGCGCCTCGGCGATGAAGACGCGCAGGTAGGCCGGGTAGGTGGAGTCGGCCGCGACGTAGGTCTGCGGCCATTGTTTTTTCTGATCGTTGTGGCCGAATTGGAGGAATACGTAGTCTCCTGCCTTCACTTGGCTGAGCACCTTGGCGAGGCGCAGCTCGGAGAGAAACGACTTCATCGTCTCGCCGGACTCGGCGTGGTTGGCGACGGCGACTCCCGGGAGAAAACGGGTCAACATCTGCCCCCAACTGGCGCCGTCTTCCCAGCGTTGGTCGGTGACGGTGGAGTCGCCCAGCAGGAACACGGTGGTGATATCAACTGGCTCGATTCGCAGCGCCGACACGGCAGGTTGCGGTCCGTCGAATTCAAGCGTGAGTTTTTCGTCCCACGTGAAGGAGCCGGCCTCGCGTTCGTTGGTGCGCACGGCGGTGCCGCCTGGGGCGTTTTTCTCCGGTGGCGGGATTTCTCGAGTGCGAACATTGACAAAGAAGCTGCGCGTGACGGATTCGCCGGCGGCGGTGCACACAGCCTCGACCATCAGCCGGCGGGACTCGGCTTTTACGGTGGTGTCGCCCACAGTTTCTCCGCCGAGCGTGACCGTGACGCGGTAGTTTCCCTCGGGCACGCGCACCGAGTAGAGGATTGCCTCGCCGGGGTTGCGGCCGGCGAAGCCCGGTTCGAAACCGTAGCCCCATTTTTCCGAATACTCATGCGCTGGCTCGCGCCGGGTCAGGTCGAAGGTGAGTGGCCACGATTCGACGGTGTTGCCGGACGCGGACGAGGTGGCGGCGACGAGCGCAAACAGGAGGGGCGCAAAACGCTTCATGGGGTTGATCAGACGCTATCGGTCAGACAGACGTCAGCCACGCACATTCGCTCAGACAGTGCGAAGTGGTTTTGTGGGGTGGGATTTCCAAATCCCGCCTCCGGAGCCGGCGGGACGCCGGCGCTCCCAAGGGCCGGTGCCAGGCGGGGTTCGGATACCCCGCCCTAAAGGGTCACTCTTTGACGTAGGTGCGTGGCGGGCTCAGGCCGATGTCGACACCGCCCTGCGGAGACGGCGCGAAGCTCACATAATACGCGACGCCTTCCGTGCCCTCGGTTTTGAGGACCCAGAGTTCCTGTCCGTTCGGAAGCGGTTTGACGGCGTCGAGGCCGAGCCAAGCACGGCCTTCCGCGGCTTCCTTTGCGGCGATGGCCGCCAACGTATCGCGAGTAAGCACTTCGTCCGCGGCGCTGGGGCCACTGGGGATGTCGGCCAGGACCAGATACATCGTCGCGCCGCCTTGCGCTTCCTTGGTTTTCCAGCGGAACGGATTGCCACTGGCCGCAGCGTTGCGGTTGGCCATCGCGGTGGCGTTTGAGGCTGTGACCATCGCGGTGTTGCAACCGGAGGTGACCAGAACGAGCCAGATCAGAAGTGGAAGCAGGAGGGTGCGCATGGGGCGAGGTTGAGACTGACGGGCAGCGCTGACCAGCCGGTGCTGGAGGGAAAATTGCCGCGCCAAAGGCAGCCGGGCGCTCTCTTGGAGGGCGGGATTTCCAAATCCCGCCTCAGAAGCCGGCGGGACGCCGGCGCCCCCAGGGGACGCCGCCAGGCGGGGTTCGGAGACCTCGCCCTACAGGGCCAGCACGGCGACGGACTTGGAGGGGAGGGTGACCGTCAGGGTGTCGCCTTCGAGCTTCGCGCCGGTGAACGGTGTCGGGGCGACGGCGTCGGGGGCGTCGAAGGTGTTGTGCGCGTTCATCGCGTCGGCGGTGAGCACGCGGCCGGACACGGAATTCGCGACGTGGCCGGCGATGGACACGCGGACGGTGACGGCTTCGTGCGGGTGCGTATTGACGAGCGACAGGTTGACCTGGCCGGCGTCGGTGCGCGAGGCGGAGGCACTGACCGCGGGGATGTGTTCCTTACCGTAGGCGTAATCAGGGGCGATGAGATCGGTGCGCAGGACGGTGGCGTCTTGGTGGACCTTGAACATTCCGAATACGTGGTAGGTCGGCGTGAGGAGCATCTTGGCGCCGTCGGTCAGGACCAGCGCCTGGAGAACGTTCACGGTCTGAGCGATGTTGGCCATGGCGACGCGATCGGCGTGCGCGTGGAAGAGGTGGAAGTTCAGGCCGGCGACAATGGCGTCGCGCAGCGTGTTCTGCTGGTAGAGGAACCCGGGGTTGGTGCCGGGCTCGACGTTATACCACGTGCCCCATTCGTCGACGACCAGGCCGACGCGTTTTTGCGGGTCGTATTTGTCCATGATCGCGCCGTGTTTGGTGAGCAGCTCTTCCATGCGGAGGGTTTTCTGCAGGGTGACAAACCAGTGGTCCTCGGCGAAGTCGGTGGCGGAGCCCTTGTTGAACCAGTCGCCGGTGGGAAGCGTGTAGTAGTGCAGCGAGAGCCCGTTCATCAACGGCGTGGCCTCGCGCATCATCACCTCGGTCCAATGGTAGTCGAAGGAGTTGGCGCCGCCCGCGATCCGGTAAACCGGGAGTTCGCGCTGATAGTTTTTCACAAACGTGTTATACCGGCGGTATTGGTCGGCGTAGTATTCGGCGCGCATGTTGCCGCCACAGCCCCAGTTCTCGTTGCCGACGCCGAAATACTTCACCTTCCAGGCGGCATCGCGGCCGTTGGCGCGGCGCAGGTTGGCCATGGGTGACAGGGCGTCGGAGGTGAGATATTCGACCCATTCCATCATCTCGGAAACGGCGCCGCTGCCGACATTGCCGCAGATGTAGGCCTCGCAGCCGAGCAATTCGACGAGGTCCATGAATTCGTGCGTGCCGAAGTGGTTGTTCTCCACCACCGCACCCCAGTGGGTGTTGATCATCGACGGGCGGTTTTCGCGCGGACCGATGCCGTCCTTCCAATGATATTCGTCGGCGAAGCAGCCACCCGGCCAGCGGAGCACGGGAATGTGGAGCGCTTTCAGCGCGGCGAGCACGTCATTGCGGATACCGCGGGTGTTGGGAATGGGCGAGTCCGGCCCGACCCAGAGGCCCTCGTAAATACAGCGGCCGAGGTGTTCGGCGAAGTGGCCGTAGATGTTGCGGTTGATGACGGGGCCGGACTGGTCCGCGCGCAGGGCGAGGCTGGCGTTGAGCGGGGTGGAGGACATGGGGAGAGAAAACAGGAGGGTGGAGATTGAGTAACAGGGGAGGTAAGACGTGGACGTCGGCGCCAACGCAAGTCGGCGGTCGGACAGTCGGTCATTCGGACTTGGCGCAGACGAGCAGCCCGCGGTTGCGCAGCCATTCGGCGGCGCGCTCCGGCCAGTCGGAAGCGGTGCCGTTGCCGAGGTTCATGCCCATGCCGTGAGTGCCGGACTGGAAAGCGTAGAGTTCGGCCGGCACGCCCGCGCGGGTCAGCGCGGCAAAATAGGAGAGGCTGTTGCCGATGGGCACGGCTTTGTCTTCCTGCGTGTGGATGAGCAGGGTCGGCGGCGTGGCGGTGGTGACGCGCGTATCCAAGGAAAGCGCAGCGCGCATCTCGGCGGACGGATTCGAGCCGAGCAACGCCTCACGCGATCCGGCATGCACGTCGGGTTCCTCCATGGTGATGACGGGATAGAGCAGAATGGCGAAGTCGGGCCGGGCGCTGACGGAGTCGAGCGCGGCGCCGGTGCGGCCGGCAGGATCGTCGAAGAGCGTGGACGCACTCGCGGCGAGATGTCCGCCGGCGCTGAAGCCGATGATGCCGATTTTGGTCGGTTCGATGTTCCAGGGTTGGTGGTTGGCGCGTAGAAGTCTCATCGCCCGCGAGGCGTCGGTCCACGGCACAGGGTGACCATACCCCTTGCCATCGTTCCCCTTCCCCCGGTGCCGATAGATGCAGACCGCCGCGGTCATTCCGAGCGAGTTGAAGTACTCGGCCATTTCAACCCCCTCATGTCCGATGGCCAATCCCCCATAACCGCCTCCGGGGAGGATCAGGATCGCCGCCGTTGGTTGGTCCGATTTGACCCGGTAGAGTTAGATACGCGGGATGTCGCCATCCGCCGAACCTCCCGCCAGCGGTGCGCCGTCAGGCCACAGCGGTATCAGCTCGGGCGGCCCCGCATAAACGGGCAAGAACGAGCCACTCCATAGGATCGCC
>JAPOIC010000241.1 GCA_029979145.1 Opitutaceae bacterium | reverse complement strand
GAAAGCCGGCGAACGCGCACCTGGTCACAAAATCGATTTTCGGCACAATTTCCTTCTTCCCTACCTCTTCCATGGTTTTACGGCCAAGCAATACCTCGCACAGTCCCGGATCCTTCGGCCGGCGGCCGAGCTTGTGCTGCGTGGGCCGGCGCAAGTCCGAGTCGATCAGGATCACGCGCTCTCCGGCCGCGGCCATGGCGCGGGTGAGCCGATCGTAGGTCTGCCAAGCGGCGGCCCAAAACAGGATCAGATTGAGCCCGAGCAAAAATAATCCGCGGCAAATCCGTCCGGCGGTTGCGGTGGATCCGTGAACAAGCCCTCCCGCCACGCCGCTGGCAAAACCCGCAACCCGCCCGCAATCACCAGCGCATAGAGCGGCGCCTCGTAGAGCTCGGGCAATGGCGCGTCTACGGAAAACCCTCCACCCCGGGCGTCGAGCACCGCGTGCACCTGCGGGTAATTGATCAGCGTTGTGAATCCCTCGCCCCGCGCGAGCTGTCGCGCCAGATCGGCCTGGCGCAATGTGCCCTCGCTCACCGGTCCGTGGAACTGTTTCCATGCGACGAGCAGCGATAGCGCCAGCGTGCCTAGCAGCAGCGCAGCCAGCTTTACGACCCGGGCCCCCCGCCCCGCCTCCAGCCAGTGAATCCACTCCTGGATCGTGCGTGGACGATTCATCAGTCAATTACGTCGAGTTCAGGCCACTGCGCGAGCTTACGGTGCAGGGTGCGGCGGCTGATGCCCATCAACTCGGCCGCCTTGGTGCGGTTGCCGCGCGACTTGATCAACGCCTCGCGCAACACGCGTTTCTCATTCTCCTCAATCGAAAGCGGATTCGCCAACGGCGCCGCCCCCGCTTCGGCCCCGGCGGCGGTCGCCCCGCCGCGGAACTTCGGGTCGAGGTCGTATTCGCTCAACGTGCCGCCGCGGTGCAGCACGACGACGTTTTCGCAAAAATTGCGAAGTTCGCGGATGTTTCCCGGCCAACCATACGCCTGCAGGGTGCGCACCGCGCCGGGTTCGAGTCCGAGCACCGGCACCTTGTTTTCATCGGCAAACACCTTGAGGTAGTGCGCCAGCAACAGCGGGATATCCTCGGTCCGGTCGCGCAGCGGCGGCATCGCTATGCGCACCACATTCAGCCGGAAAAACAGGTCCTCGCGAAACTTCCCTTCCTTCACCATCTGCTCGAGATTCCGGTTGGTCGCGGCGACGAGGCGGACGTCGAGCTCGATCGACTTGCTGCCACCCACGCGCTCGATCGCCTTGGTCTCGAGAAACCGCAGGAGCTTGACCTGCGTGGAGGCGGAGATTTCGCCAATCTCGTCGAGAAAGAGTGTGCCGCCATCTGCCGACTCGAAGCGACCGATGCGCCGTTCGTTGGCGCCCGTGAAGGCGCCGCGTTCGTGGCCGAAGAGCTCACTTTCCAGCAGATTTTCCGACAGCGCCGCGCAGTGCACCGCGATCAACGGTCCCCGCGCGCGCGGGCTGGCCTGATGAATTGCCTGCGCCACCAGCTCCTTGCCGGTGCCCGACTCGCCCTCGACCAAGATCGTGGCCTTCGACGGCGCCACAAGCTTCACGCGGTCGATCACTTCCTGGAGCGGAGCGGAGCGGCCGATGATGTGGTCAAAGTTGAACTTCTCGTCCAAGCGCTCGTGCAGCTGCTTGACCTCGACCTCCAGGGTCTTCGTCCGCAGCGCGCGCTGGATCAACACCTCCAGGCGCTCGATGTTCACGGGTTTGGTCAGAAAATCCACCGCCCCGCGCTTCATCGCCTCCACCGCCGTCTCAATGTTACCGTAGGCGGTCATCATGAGCACCGCCGGGCGGTTGGGCAGCGCGAGCGCCTTGTCGATGACCTTGAGGCCCGACTTCCCGGGCATCCGCAGGTCCGTCACGATCACGTCAAACGGCTGCGCATCCATAAGGTTGAACGCCTCGTCGGCGTTCGCCGCCAAGGAAACGTCGTAATTGTCCTCCAACGCCTGTTGGAGGCCTTCGCGGGTGTGCTTTTCGTCGTCGACGAGGAGAACGCTCGGCACCATGGCTCCAGTCAGTCGCCTCGGCCGAACCGGTCAATAGGGAAAGAATGGCACAGTGCCATAGGGCCGTTGGAATCGTCGCTCCCGCCAAGTTCACTAAAGGGTTAACGCCTGGAGACAAGCGACCTGTGGATTCGGTCCCATTGACGCCGGGCCCTGACTGGCTAGAAATCGGGCTCGCACGACCAACCCCAAGCCCGCTCTGGCGGCCTGCATTCGCCATTACCTGACCCTGATCGTGCAGTCGATTCCACTGACCTTCATGGTCGTGGTGCTCGGCAGCGGGCTTACGCCGCTGCGGATAGCGGTGACGCTCTTTTTCCTCCTCGCCGTGCTCGGACCTTTCGCCGAGCTGTTTGGCCGACCGCTCGGCCGCATCCTCACCCTGGCCACCTTGGCCATTGAAACCGGTGCCTTCGGTTTTGCGCTCGTGATGATGCTGCGCGAAGACGGCATCGAAGGGGCCGACGACATCACGACGGTGATCATGCTGCTCGTCCCCGCGGTCTTTCTGATCTGGAACGTGTTGGGCGGCCGGCCAAAACCCGCAGCTCCGGCCGCGTGACGACAGTCGCTCGTTCGACAAACAAACTCGCGCGCGCTGTAACGGTAAATCACGCTTCCCGCGTCCAACCTAGTGCGCGGAGTGAGTATCCGCCAACCCCACCGATGCACTGTCGCTTCTTACAGTTTCGCCCACTCCAGTTCGCCGCGGTGCTCCTGGGTGGATTCCTTCCCGCCCATAGCCAGGCCGAAGACTTGCCGCTCAACATCCAAGTGCGGTCCGAGGTCGACCGGCCTTTCAAGGGCTTCGGCCGCGAACCCGAGCGGGATTACGGCAAGGTCTACTCCATCGCTTACATCAAGGAAGCCCCGGGCGGCGTCGATCTGGTGCGGCCAGTCGATGAAGACGAGATGCAGCGCATCCTGCAGGCCGAGTTGACTAAACGCGGTTATCGCGAGGCCACCCCGGCCAACGAACCCGACATCATCCTCACGGTGCATTACGGCCGCGGGTTTCTGCGCAACCCCTACCTCAACGACGTCCACATGGACGAGGACACTGTCCCGCCCACCGCTCGGATCATGGGTCTGCAGACCCACATCGTTCGGCAAAAGACGTTTCGCTTCGAGGAGCGCTCCCAGGCGGCGCAAAACGAAAAACTCTTCATTCGCGTGACCGCCTGGGCGAATCCCGCCGTGCAACCCGCCAAGAAAAACGG
>JAPOIC010000049.1 GCA_029979145.1 Opitutaceae bacterium | reverse complement strand
GCCGTAGGTGAGTTCGACGTCGTCCGCGTCGGGTAGTTTGGTCTCACCAAAGAACGACAGCACGGTCTCGACCTCGGCCACGGTCGCGACCTCGTCCAGCGCGATGCCGACGGTGTAGTCGTCAATGCGGCGGAGGTTGATCTTGCGCGCGGCGGCGGCGGCGTGCACGCGCTCGGCGGCGACGTTGCTGATGGTGAGCGTGTCGAACACGGGCTCGGCGTTGACCCTGGCGCCGAGGGCAGTGAGGCCCCGGGCGAGCAACTGGGTGAGGAGGCGCACGCGTTGGGCGCTGCGCTTGAGACCCGACGGACCGTGGTAGACGGCATACATCGACGCCATCACGCCGAGCAGCACCTGGGCGGTGCAGATGTTCGACGTGGCCTTGTCGCGGCGGATGTGCTGCTCGCGCGTGCCGAGCGCGAGGCGCATTGCGGGGTTGCCCTGCGCGTCCTTGGAAACGCCGACCAAGCGGCCGGGCATCTGGCGTTTGTGCGCGTCGCGCGTGGCGAGGAAACCGGCGTGCGGGCCACCGTAGCCAAGCGGCACGCCGAAACGCTGGGCGGAGCCGACGGCGACGTCCGCGCCAAACTCGCCCGGTGGCTTGAGCAGCGTGAGCGCGAGGAGGTCGGTCGCGGCGACGCAGAGCGCGCCGGCATCGTGGGCCTTGGTGAAGAACTCGGTGAAGTCGTGGATGCTGCCGGTGGTGTCGGGATACTGCACGAGCACGCCGAAGACCTTGCCGGCAAAATCGTAGGTGCGGTGGTCGCCGACCACCACGACCACGCCGAGCGGCGTGGCGCGGGTGCGGACGATGTCGATCGTCTGCGGGTGGCAGTTTTCCGAGACGAAGAACACGCTTGGATCAGGTCGCCCGCCGAGCTTGATGCGGTGGCAAATCATCATGGCCTCCGCGGCGGCGGTGCCTTCGTCGGGGATCGACGCGTTGGCGATCTCGAGTCCGGTCAGGTCGGTGACGACCGTCTGGAAATTCAACAGCGCTTCAAGCCGGCCCTGCGAAATTTCGGATTGGTAGGGCGTGTAGGCGGTATACCAGCCGGGGTTTTCCAGGATGTTGCGCTGGATGACGCCGGGCACGGCGGTGTCGTGGTAGCCGAGGCCGATGAAGCTGCGGAAGACTTGGTTTTGCGCGGCGATGGCGCGGAGCTCGCCGAGGGCGGCGGATTCGCCGGCGGCCGCCGGAAGGTTGAGCGGGCGGGGCAGGCGGATGGGGGCGGGGACCGCCGCGTCGGTCAAGGCGTCGAGCGAATCGAACCCGGTGGTGCGCAACATTATGGCGAGCTCGGGGGAGGGGGATCCGGTGTGCCTGCGTTCAAAACGGTCGAGCGGGGCCAAGAGGTCGCGAGGGGAAGGCATGGCGCCCGACGCTAGGCCGGGCCCGGGGCGGCGCAACCGCGATTTGGACGGGGCGGCGCCAATTAAGGGTTTGTTTTCGCCCGGGAAGCCGGGCTTTTTGCCGCCATGGATCGCACCAAGCCGTTTTGTACCCGGGTCGAGCGGGCCGCCTGGATCGACCGGCGGCTGGCGGAACTCTACCCGGAGACGCCCGTGCCGCTTGACCACCGAGACGCCTACACGCTCCTCGTGGCGGTGCTCCTTTCGGCGCAGTGCACTGACAAACGGGTCAACGAGGTCACACCGCACCTTTGGGCCGTGGCCAACAACCCCGCCGCGATGGCCCGGGTGCCAGTGGCGAAAATCCAAGCGATCATCCGCCCCTGCGGGCTGTCACCGCAGAAGGCCAAGGCCATCGCGGGACTGTCAAAAATCTTGATAGAACAACACGGCGGCGAGGTGCCGCGGACCTTTGCGGAGCTCGAGGCTTTGCCAGGGGTGGGGCACAAGACCGCGTCGGTCGTGATGGCGCAGGCCGTTGGTGTGCCGGCCTTTCCCGTCGACACGCATATCCACCGGCTCGCCCAGCGCTGGAAACTTTCCAACGGACGCAGCGTGGAGCAGACCGAGGCGGACTTGAAAAAACTCTTCCCGCGCGAGCACTGGAACTCGCTGCACCTGCGCATTATTTTCTACGGTCGCGAGCACTGCACCGCGCGCGGCTGTGACGGCACCGTGTGCGAGATCTGTCGCACGCTCTTCCCCGAGCGGAAACGCGCGGTGAAGACGCGAAAGTGAAGGCCGGTTGCGGGAAAGGAAAAGGCGGGGTCAGCGACACCGCCCTATAGTCAATCAAATCGGCCCAGGCTCAGCTCTTGCCCGCTTCTTCGTTGCTGACGGGCTTGAAGGCCGGGCGGCCGTAGCGCTGCGTGGGGGGCACGCCGACGGGGTTGAACTTGAACTCGTCGACACCACGGCAGAGGTAGATCTTGAAATTCGGATTCACCGAGAGGTCGTTCTTCACGTTCGTGCCGGAGTAGCGGATGGTCAGGCCGGCGCGGCGGCGGCTGGACGGGTTGGCCATCGAGCCGTGGATGGCGCGGTCGTCGTGCAGGGAGCACTCGCCGGCCTTCATGCAGAACTGCACGGCGCTGTCGGCGGAGAAGTCCGAGCCGTCCTCGAGCTCGAGCGTGAGCACGGAATCAGTCTGCTCTGACTTGCGATGCTTGATGATGCCGCCGAGGTGCGAACCCGGGATGAGCTTCATCGCGCCGTTTTCGGCGTCGACGTCGTCAAACGCCAGCCAGACGGTGACGGAGTTGTTGGGCGCCATCGGCCAGTAATAGGAGTCCTGATGCCAGCCGACCGTCGACAGGCTGTGCGGGTCCTTGATGAAGAAGTTGCTCGCCCAGCAGTAGAAGTTGGGCCCGAGCACACCCTCGACGAGGTCGAGGATCTTCGGGTTCATGCAGATCTCGTAAAGGTAGGTGCTGTTCTCGTGCCACTCGCGGATGTCCTTGGTGGTTTCGCCCGGCTTGAGCAGAGCGAGCAGGTTGGGCAGCTCGGCGTTAAGGCCGGCCATTTCCTCACGAGTGTAGATCGGGGGCAGGCCGAGCAGGTAGCCGTTTTCATGATAGAATTTTTTTTGCTCCTGAGAGAGCTGATGGGAGGAGGTGGTAGTAGGCATAGGACGAAACCGGGTTGCGAATTGACGGCACCAGCCTAGCCGAAAACTGGCCGCGCCGGCGTTCACCGCGTTTCGGGAGTTTGTATAAAAAATTACACTCGCAAAAATAAACCGCACAGAACACGGTCGGCTCTCGCCCCATGCACGTCCTGCGCGACCCCCAGATCATCAGCGGCTTTGCCTACGAGAACCCCGTGGATGACCTGCCGGAGCTGACACATTGCGGCGAGGCGCTGTGCTGTGAGGGCCACAACCTGAAGCCGCATGCGCACACGGGTTTTGAGTTTCTTTACCTCTCGCGCGGCGAGGCGTCATGGCGCGCGGCGGGCGAGACGACCGTGCAACGCATGGGCGAACTTTACATCGCCTACCCGCGGGAAAGCCATGGCACCGGCGCGAAGCACAACCCGGAGAACCTGCACCTCTGGCTCGGGCTCGATCTGGCCAAGCTCAGCCCCGAAGGCCGGCGGCTGGCGGCCCGGCTCAAGCGCGAGCAGCCGCGGCTGGTGCCCGGAGCCGATGAAGTGGAGCCGGTGCTGCGCAGCCTGATGCGCCAAATCGTGACCCCACGCGCCCGGCGCACGGAGGCGATCACCGCCTGCCTGCAAATGTTTGTGACCCTGCTCGAGCAACGCCTGGACACGCTGGCGCTGGGCGCGGGCGGGGAGCCCGAGCCGCACCTGCCTTACTCCTACGGCGTCCAAAAGGCCGTGGCGTTCTTGCGCCAGAATTTGCAGAGCCGGCTCCCGTTGGCGGATCTCGCCGCCGTGGCCACGGCGCGGAGCGTGCCGCATTTTTGCACCCAGTTTCGCCGCGAGGTCGGCATGACCCCCGCCGCCTACCACCTGCAGCTGCGGCTGGAGTCGGCGCGCAACACCCTCCGGCAGCCGGCCTTTGACGTCACGACGGTGGCGCTGCAATACGGCTTCAGCTCCTCGCAGCATTTCAGCACGCAGTTCCGCCGTGCCTTTGGGGTCACGCCCCGCGCCTGGCGCCGGGCGCCGGCCGCGAAATCGTAACAATATACCGCTTGCGGCATATACCGGCACCGGTATGCCGGTGGCATGGAACTCGTGAAGATCTACGAATGCCTCTGCGACCGCACGCGGCTGCGCATCCTCCAGTTGCTCGCGGCGCGCCCGCTCTGCGTCTGTCATTTCCAAGCCCTGTTGGGCGAGCCGCAGGTGAAGATCTCCAAGCACCTCGCCTACCTGCGCAAGCGGGGGCTGGTGAAGGCCAAGCGCGAGGGCAACTGGATGGTCTATCGCCTGCCGGAGAAGCCGTCGCCCGAGCTCGCGCGCAACCTCGCCTGCCTCCAGGACTGCGCGCAGGAGGACAAGATTTTCAAACAGGACCGCGCGCGGCTGGCCAAGCAGGCCAAGGCGATCGCGGCTTGCGGACCCTGCGAGTGCTAAGCCATGAAGCCGTTGAAAATTGCCATCAATGGATTTGGCCGGATCGGCCGGCTGGCCCTGCGCGCGGCGTGGAGCTGGCCGGAATTCGACTGGGTCCTGATCAACGAACCCAAGGGTGGCGTCGAGTGCGCGGCGCACCTGCTGAACTTTGACTCCGTTCAGGGGCGAGGTCCGGAGGCCGCGGCCGCGGGCGCCGACGCGTTGCGCGTGGGCGGACACCGCATCGCCTTCACCGAGCACACCCGACCCGGCGACGTCGACTGGGCCGCACACGGCGTGGACGTGGTGCTGGAGTGCAGCGGCAAGTTTCGCACCCCGGCGCAGCTCGCGCCGTATTTCGAGAAAGGTGTGAAGCGCGTCATCGTCGCCGCGCCGGTGAAGGGTGACGAAGCCCTCAACGTCGTGATGGGCGTGAACCACGACCGTTATGATCCCGCGCAGCACCGGCTGTTGACGGCCGCGTCGTGCACCACCAACTGCCTCGCGCCGGTGGTGAAGGTCATTCACGAAAACCTCGGCATCGAGCACGGCGCCATCACCACGGTGCACGACGCCACGAACACGCAGGTGATCGTGGATGCCCCGCACAAGGACCTGCGCCGCGCCCGCGCCGCAGGGCTATCGCTCATCCCGACCACGACGGGCAGTGCTACCGCGGTTACGTTGATTTTCCCCGAGCTCGCCGGCCGGCTCAATGGCCACGCCGTGCGCGTGCCGTTGCTCACGGGCTCGCTTACCGACTGCGTATTCCAAGTGCAGCGCGAAACGACCGTGGAGGAAGTGAACGCGCTCCTGCGCGCCGCGAGCGAATCCGGGCCGTTGCACGGCATCCTCGGCTATGAGGAACGACCGCTGGTATCGATCGACTTCAAGGGCAACCCGGCCTCCGCCACGATCGACGCGTTGTCGACAATGGTGGTGAACCGCCGGCTGGTGAAGCTCTACGCGTGGTATGACAACGAGTGGGGCTATGCCAACCGCTTGGCGGAGCTGGCTCGGCTTGTCGCCCAACGGGGCTGAGCGAAATGAGCCTGCGGCACTACAGCCTCGTCACCGGCGCCTATTGGGCTTTCACGCTCACGGACGGCGCGCTGCGCATGTTGGTGCTGCTGCATTTCTTCAATCTCGGCTACGCGCCGGTGACGCTGGCGTTCCTGTTCCTGCTCTATGAGCTGTGTGGCATCGTCACCAATCTTCTCGGTGGTTGGATCGCTTCGCGCCTCGGCTTGCGCGTGACGCTAGTCGCCGGCCTCGCGCTACAGGTCGTGGCGCTGGGGCTGCTGGCGTTTCTGAATCCAGCGTGGCCGGAACTTTGGTCGGTCGTCTGGGTGATGGCGGCGCAGGCGCTGTCGGGCGTGGCCAAAGACCTGACGAAGATGAGCGCGAAGAGTGCGATCAAGGTGCTCGTGCCGGCTGACGCCAAGGGTGCGTTGTTCAAGTGGGTCGCGGTGCTTACCGGCTCGAAGAACGCGCTGAAGGGCGCGGGCTTCTTCCTCGGCGGCTTGTTGTTGGCGACGGTCGGGTTTGCCGGCGCGCTGGGGATCATGGCCGGGTCGCTCGCGCTGGTCTGGTTGGGCGTGTGGCTGGCGGTGCCGCGCGACCTCGGCAAGGCGAAGTCCAAGGCCGGCTGGCGCGACCTTTTCGCGAAGAGCCGCGCGATCAATGTGCTGTGTGTGGCGCGGTTCTTTTTGTTCGGCGCGCGTGACATCTGGTTCGTCGTCGGCGTGCCGGTATTCCTGCGCGGAGCGCTCGGGTGGAGTTTTGCCGAGGTCGGCGCGTTCATGGCCTGCTGGGTCATCGGCTACGGCATCGTGCAGGGCGCGGCCCCGGCGGTATTGCGCGGACGCTCCCCGGCCGGTGGCACGGCGACGCTCCTGACCTTTGTGCTCGCGGTCGTGGCGGCGGCGATTCCGCTCGGCCTCGCCGCGGGGTTTGCGCCTGGCCCGATGATTGTGGGCGGCCTCGCGGTCTTCGGCGTGGTCTTCGCACTCAACTCCGCGGTGCACTCCTACCTGATTCTTGACTACACCGACGGCGACAAAGTCGCCCTCAACGTCGGCTTCTACTACATGGCCAACGCCGGCGGCCGCTTGGTCGGCTGCCTGCTCTCCGGCGTCCTCTTCCAAGTCGCCGGCCTTGCCGGCTGCCTCTGGGGCGCCGCGGTCTTCTGCGCCGCGGCGGCGGTGACCTCGCTCGCGTTGCCGCGAGGTGGTGAGGAAGGGTGAGGGTGCGTCAGAGGCGCTTTTTGGCAAAGGCACGTCCGGAAGACGATTTCAGGTATAGCTCGAATGCGGCTGCCTGAGAGCGATCGCGGAACGCCACGGCGGTTTTGATGCGCCA
Organism: Opitutaceae bacterium; assembly: GCA_029979145.1. Taxonomy (GTDB): domain Bacteria; phylum Verrucomicrobiota; class Verrucomicrobiia; order Opitutales; family Opitutaceae; genus Cephaloticoccus. The sequence continues at coordinate 4,406 of JAPOIC010000049.1, read as the reverse complement.
AGGTCGAAATTTGGCGGTGTGCGAAACGGCGCCAGCGTTGTGTTTGGCCAACCGGGATTCCAAGTCGTCGGTAAGACCGACATAGTAGCGGCTTTCTGCGGCCATGGATTCTAGGGTGTAGACGTAGCTGAAATCTTTCATGGGCACATTGCCGTTGAACTACCGGCGATTCGTCGAGTGCCCGCCTTGGCTGCGAAGGGGTAATGGGACGATGTAGTCAGGGTTATTCGTATAGGCTGGCTCGCCGAACGCCCGCCGTCGCCCTAGCGGGCTTCCGCTGTCGCTCTTCGAGCTATAGCGGGACAAGCCGGCGCGGCAGCCTTCGCTGCGAGCGGCCTAAGAGACGACGAGGCCGGTGGGGTGTCCGTGGACTGGATTGCCGAGCCGTAGCTCGATAGAGCGAAGGCTGGTGGACGCTTGCGGACTCGAACCGCAGACCCCCTGCGTGTGAAGCAGGTGCTCTAACCAACTGAGCTAAGCGTCCGTCTTGGAGGGGGGGTTAAGCCACAAGCGCGCGGGAAAATCCACATAAAATTGCGCGCGGGGCGAAGTCGGCCGGTTTGGGTTTGCCGCGGCGGGCGCCGGGCGGATTGATGGGCACCGCCATGAGCCCGACGTCGATCAAGGAACTGGATTTCTTCTCTGCCGAATCGCCGCTGTCGCAACCGATTGCGGATGCGACGCACCAGATCCCGGCCATCCGGTTCATCGTGGCGCGGGTGACGCTGGCCGACGGCACGGTGGGCGAGGGGTATCTGCTGGCGTTTCACTTCAATGCCGGCGCCATCGCGGGCGCCTTGACGGATGTGCGCCACGTCGCATTGGGGCACGACGCCAACGACACGCGGGGCTTCGACCGGCGCTGCGACCGCGAATTCGAGTATTTTGGCGATGTCGGCCTGCTGCGCTGGGCGCGCGGCGTGGTCAACCTGGCGATGTGGGACGCGAAGGCGCGGCATGCGGGCAAGTCCGTCCGCGCGCTCCTAGGCTCGCACACCGAAAGCGTTCCGGTCTACGGCAGCGGCGGCTGGTTGTCCTATTCGGACGCCGAACTCCGCGCCGAGGTGACCGGCTATGTGAAGCGCGGCTTCAGCGCGGTGAAGCTCAAGGTCGGCGCGAAGGAAGGCCCCGCGCGCGACCTCGAGCGCATCACGCTCGTGCGCGAAGCCGTCGGTCCGGAAGTGCGCATCATGATCGACGCCAACCAAGGCCTCGATTTGCCAGTCGCTCTGCATCTGGCGGAGAAGGCCAAGGTGTTCGGCATCGACTGGTTTGAGGAACCGTTGCCGCACACGGACTTTGCCGGCTACGCGGAGCTGAAGGCGCGTGCCGGCATCAAAATCGCCATGGGTGAGCGCGAATACGACCTCGTGCCCCTGCGCGAGCTGGCAGCGCGCCGCGCCATCGACTTGTGGCAGCCGGACATCCTGCGGCTGGGCGGCGTGGAGGGCTGGCTCGACTCGGCCGCCTTGGCGCGGGAGCACGGCCTGCCGGTCCTGCCGCACTACTACAAGGAATACGACGCGGCGCTGTGCTGCACCGTGCCGGATGCGTATGGGGTGGAGTCGTTCGACTGGGTCGACGGCATCATCGACCAGCCGCTGCGGATCGTGGCCGGCCGGGCGTATCCAGCCGATACGCCAGGCTGGGGCTTCAAGTTCAAGGACGACGCGCTCACGGAATTGCGGTCGGTTTGAAGCGAAAGTTGTGTCGGCCTCCGGTCAGAATGACCGGGGTCTGTTGCGGTAGACAAAGTTTCGCCGTGACCCCCACGGGCACCGTGACGCAGCCGTGCCCGGTGGCTTCCAGATTCATTTCCACGAGGCCGTGCGGCGTCGGCACCGCGCCGTGGGCAAAGTCCAAGTCACCGAGGTTGGGCTTGAGGAGGATCTGCGCGTAACCCGGTGCGCCGGGCGTGATGCCAAGGATGTAGGCCGGCAGGAGATGCGCCGGGCCTGCAGACCAGCCGTGACAGTGGCTGCGCCCGGCGGGATGAATGTGGTCGATGCCGGGTTCGCGGCGGTCGACCAGCTCCCAGGTCGTAGTGGCCCCATTGCGGAGCATCTGGCCGTAGTAAGAGCGCATTTCAGCAAGCGCTGCGTGCATCAAGCCGGCGCCGAGCCAGGCCTGGAGCAGATAGAACTCCATGAAACCTGCCATCGGCCGGCGCACGGTTGGGTCGGCCTCCAATTCTCGCCAAACCGCCTGCAGCTGGGCGGCGTCCAGCGCGCCGGCCAGAAAGGCCGCGGCGTGGGCGTGCCAGCTTCGGGCGGCCTCGGTGGTGGTTTCGTCGCGGATGGCGGCGCGGGCGGGGTCACCAAACCGGACGGTAGTCCGCGCCAGATGGTCGGCTTGCGCGGCACGGCTGGCCCGGGCCTTGGCACCTACGCCCAGGCTTTCAAACAGCCGTGCCGCGTCGCCGCAGGCCGTCGCCAATTGGTAACCCAGCGCAGCGCGACTGCCCCACCAGTCCTTTGATTCGGGTTGGTTGTCGGTGATGAAGTTGCGTCCCGGAACTGCCAGCACCGGATCGATGCCTGCAATATACCCGACCACTTTTTCGACGGCGGGCAGCAGTTCGCGCGCCGTCGCTTCGTCGCCGGTGTGCAGGTAATACTCCCACACGCTGCACGCGAAATCCGCGCAGTAGTTGTCGAGGGTCCATTCGTGTAGGCCGCCGGGCTGGGTGAGGTCGCCGAGGTAGGGGATGCGCGGGTAAAGGTGACCCCCGGCGTGCAGGGCCACGGCCGGGATGCTGCCGTCCTTGCGCTGGCCGAAGGCGAGCATTTCGAGGCTGCGGCGCGCCAGCGCCTTGTCGGCGAAGACCGGCCAGGCGCAGAGAAACTCCACGCGGTAGTCGCCGATCCACAGCATTCCGTCGCGCTTCACCCCGTCTTCATAAAATCCCTGCAGGCAAAGCTGCAGCGTGCGGCGGCTGATGTCCCACGCGTCGTTGAGCAGCTGGTCGGAGCAGGCGAAGCTCCCCGTGCGCTCCAAGGGCGCATGCTCCTGCACCGCCTCTACGGCGCTGAGCGTGAGTCCAGCCGGGCCGTGGGAGCAAAAGGTCACGAAGCGGAAGGCGCGCCGCCCGGGCGTGCCGGTTTCGTGCCGTCCGGGGCCCAGGTCAAAGTGATCCCGGGGCTGGTGATACCAATGGTCGGACGGAAAAGGATCCTGCAGCAGGAGCGCTTCCTCCAGGTCTTCACCTTCGATGACTTCGAGGCGCGAGTTGCCCCGGGTCTCGACGGTGAAGCGCACCGTGCCGACCAGCTCCTCGCCGAAGTCCAGGGTCACGCGGCTGCCCGTGGCCAGCGTCGCCGGGCCGGTCGCGGACGCGACGGCGGCTCCCGCGACGGCGGCCACTGCGATTGGGAGATGTCGTTCGTAGACCAGCGCGGCAGGGGGACGGGCGAGGGCCATGCTTCTCGTGTGGGCGACTTTCGCGCCGGGCGCAATGGTCATGCGGACTGGCCTCATTTGGGAGCCTGTGGCGCGGTCTTGTGGCGCCGGCCCGTGCGCCAATGCTGGTCCGCGTCGCCAACGGGATCACGGTGGTCCTGCGCGCCGCAGCCCTGTCTTTTGTCCCATGCCCTCCACCCTGAATCTTGAAGAACTGCGCTCCGATTATGAGCGCGACGGTTTCGTCATCATCCGCGGCCTCCTTTCTCCGACGGAGTTCAAGGAACTCTTCGACAACCTTGACCGCTACGTGCGCGAGGTGGTGCCGACGCTGCCGAAGGACCAGGCGTTTTTCGACGACTACGGCAAGCCGGATACCCTCCGGAAGATGCAGTCGCTGAACAAACATGACGCTTGGTTTCAGAACTTCATGCAGCACGGCAAGCACGTCGCCATCCAGGAATACCTGATGCGCGACAAATGCGATCCGCAGGGCCTCGAGTGGTTCAACAAGCTGCCCTACGACACGAGCGCCACACCCGCGCACCAGGACGGTTTCTACTGGTGCCGCAAGCCCAACATCGCGAGCGGCATCTGGATCGCGATCGACGAGGTCGATATCGACAACGGCTGCCTCTGGTATGCCCGCGGTTCGCACAAGGGCGGCATCAATCCGCACGGCGCGAGCGGCGTGCTCGGCTTCAGCCAAGGGTTGCTCAACTTTGACCCGACCAAGGTCGACGGCGTGCCGATCGAGCTGCATCCGGGCGATGCGGTGGCGCATTCCAGCGCCACGATCCACTGGAGCGGCGTGAACAAGACCAACCGCACGCGCCGGGCCGTGGCGACCTTCTGCTACGGCGCGTCGACCGTGCGCGACGAGGAAGCCTATGCGCGTTACAAGGCCAGCCTCGCCGAGCAACTCGCCAAGCGCGGCATCGAATCGACCAGCAACAAGTAGCTTGGGGTTGCGTGTAGGGCGGGGTTTCCAAACCCCGCCTTCTTCG
>JAPOIC010000242.1 GCA_029979145.1 Opitutaceae bacterium | reverse complement strand
GAAAACGACCCCTGCCTCCAATCCGCTCAGCACCAACCGGCACCTGCTGCGTTGGGTCGAGAAGATGAGCGACCTTTGCCAACCCGACGCCATTCACTGGGTCGACGGCTCCAAGGCTGAGTATGACGGACTTTGCGCGGAGATGGTGGCGGCGGGCACCTTCATCAAGCTTAACCCCAAGACCTGGCCGGGTTGTTACCTCGCGCGCTCCGACTCGAGCGATGTGGCGCGCGTCGAGGACCGGACCTTCATTTGTTCGCTGTCCAAGGAGGCCGCGGGCCCGACCAACAACTGGGTCAACCCTTACGACATGCGAAAGACGCTCAAGGGCCTCTTCGCCGGCTGCATGCGCGGCCGCACTATGTATGTGCTGGCGTTCAGCATGGGGCCGGTCGGTTCACCGATGTCTCAGATCGGCGTGCAGCTGACCGATTCGCCCTACGTCGTCGTCAACATGCGCATCATGGCGCGGATCGGTCGCGAGGTGTTCGACCTAATTGACGAGGACTTCAAGCGCGTCGTCCCTTGCGTGCACTCCGTTGGCGCGCCGCTGGCCGCGGGCCAGGCCGATGTCTCGTGGCCGTGCAACAAAGAGAAGTATATCGTGCACTTCCCCGAGACGCGCGAAATCTGGAGCTTCGGCTCGGGTTACGGAGGCAACGCCCTGCTCGGTAAAAAATGCTTCGCCCTGCGCATCGCCAGCGCGATGGCGCGCGACGAAGGCTGGATGGCCGAGCACATGCTCATCCTCGGCGTGAAGGATCCCGAGGGCCACAAGCACTATGTGGCCGCGGCCTTCCCCAGTGCGTGCGGCAAGACCAATTTCGCGATGTTGGTGCCGCCCGCGACCTTCCGTCGCAAGGGTTGGGAGGTTACGACGGTTGGCGACGACATTGCGTGGATCAAACCGGATGCCAATGGCCGGTTGCGCGCAATCAATCCCGAGGCCGGATTCTTCGGCGTCGCCCCGGGCACGAGCCGGGCCACCAACCCGAACGCCATGAAGGCGCTCTCGAAGAACACGATTTTCACCAACTGCGCGCTGACGGATGACGGTGGCATTTGGTGGGAGGGCATGACGGCAGAGCCGCCAAAGCACCTCATCGATTGGCAGGGCCGGGACTGGACGCCCGCGCTGGCCAAGAAGACCGGCGCCAAGGCCGCGCATCCCAACGCCCGATTCACCGCGCCCGCGCGGCAGTGCCCCACGATGGATGACAAGTGGGAGCATCCGGACGGCGTGCCGATTCACGCCATCGTCTTTGGCGGGCGCCGCGCGTCCACCATGCCGCTGGTCTACCAGGCGTTCAACTGGTCGAGCGGCGTCTATATCGGCGCAACGATGGGCTCCGAGATGACCGCCGCGGCCGCCGGCACGATCGGCAAGGTGCGGCGTGACCCGATGGCGATGCTGCCATTCTGCGGCTACCACATGGGCGACTATTTCCGCCACTGGATCAACATGCAGCGCAACCTTAGCGAGACTCCGCGCATCTTCCACGTGAACTGGTTCCGCAAGGACCAGGACGGCAAGTTCATGTGGCCGGGCTTCTCCGAGAACATGCGCGTGCTGAAATGGATCTTCGACCGCATCCGCGGCGGCGGCCGCGCCAGCGAGACGCCCGTCGGCTGGGTGCCGCGCTACAAGGACATTGAGTGGACCGGGATGAAGTTTCCGCGCGAAAAGTTCGAGAAGCTGCAGGCCTTTGACCGCGCCGGTTGGCGCGCGGAGATCCTCGGCCACGAGGAAATGTTCATCGACCTGCACTCGCACCTGCCGAAGGAACTGCTGTTCGAGCGCGAGCTCTTGATCTGCCGCATGTGAATCACCGCCTACGCAAGCGCCTAGTCCTTGGTTGGCTCGCCGGTCTGCTGCTGCTGGCGGCGGGACTGCGCGCGGAAGTGCCGCCCCTGCTCAATTCCGCGCTGCGCAAACTGCAGGCAGACGAAAACCGCTGGGCCTTTACCCAGACGACGCAGGAATTCGACCGCAAAGGTGAGCCGGAAGGCGGCCTGACCGTCGAGCGGTTTGATCCGTCGCAACATTACGACCAGCAGTGGACGCTGGTAAGCTACCAAGGTCGTGAGCCGACTCCGCGCGAGGAACGCGCGTGGCGCAAACGCAAGGCCAAGGAGACGAAGCGGCGCGAAGAGAAGAGCCTGGGCGAGGTGATGGACCTGGAGAATGCCCGCGCCGTTGAAACATCTGACGCGAAGGTGGCTTTCGCGGTGCCGTTGCTCGCCGGCGCCAGCAAGCGGTTGCCGGCGGAAAAATTTGTCGTCCGCATGGACGTCGATCCCGCGAACGAAACCCTGCAGGCGTTTCGCCTGGAGACCACGGGGGACTTCCGCGTGCTGGGCGTGGCCAAGATCGACCGCATCGAGGTCGCGGCGGAGTTTGCCACGGTGGATCCGCAATTTGCGCCCCAACCTGCGCGCATCACCGCCAGCGGCGCCGGCCGGGTGTTGTTTTTCCGCGTGGGTGGCGCGGTGAACATCGTTTGGAGCGAGTTTCGTCGCGTCACGCCTTATGACGACCGGTTCAAGGTCGAGATCGGCGAGATGAAAGTGTTTGGTTTCTAACCCGGCTGAAACGAACGATTCCCGGTGGGGGCTTGCGACCCTTCAGGCGAGGCCCTACCACCCGAGTGTGAAAGGCTGACTGACCGACGCATTCCGGATGGTGTGGGCGCTGTTCTGTTGGAACCTGCGCAAGAGCCTGTTTCGGTGGAGCGGTCGCAAGGGTGACGCCCCTTGCCAGAATCGCAGCGACTCGGGCCGGGCCATGCAGACTGGTTGTGAGGCCTGTGCGAGTTGGAACAGTCGGGCACGGTTTCAGCGTGTGTGCCCGTTACTGACGCGGCGAGACGACGGGGTCTGGGTCTGTAGGGTCGACGCGGCCGGCATGAAGGTGGTGAAGCAGCTCACCCGCGACCCCTACGCGGTGAGCACCGCCAGCCTCGACGGCTTGGAATTGTTTTTCCTCAAGCGCTCGGAAGTCACGCGGATCGAATCGATCCTGCCGGGGTTGAGTCCGCTCTCGCTGGAACTCAATTACGCCTTGCTCGACCGCTACCTGTGACCCGCGCCGTCGGCGTCACCGCAGGATCGCAGTAAAAAAGAGCCCGATCATCGCCAGCGCGCAGGCCACGCGCGCGACGGTGGAGATCAGAAATCCTGCCGTGGCGCAGACACCGGCGCGCAGCGATTCGCGGTCGGAGCGCTTCGCGCCGTATTTTTCTG
>JAPOIC010000088.1 GCA_029979145.1 Opitutaceae bacterium | reverse complement strand
GCCTCGATTTCCAAGAGCATCGCGCGTCTCCGCCCGGCGTCGGCGCTGGCGGCGTCCGCGCACCAACGTTCCAGAGCCGCGCGGTCCGCCGGCTCGGGTTCGCTGCTCACTATCTCGCCCGCAAACAGCCGCTCACCCAGCACGTGCGGCAGCTGCCACTGGAGAAACCACGCGAGCGGCAGCGTGATCCAGATGCCCTCGCTGATTATGCCCGGCTCGACGGCCTGGTGCGGGATGCCGCCCCACAGCACGGTGAAGCGCCCGGCATCAACCGGCACCACGGTGCCGCCATGCAGGTAGGCGAAACTACCGCTGAAGAGGAAATTCACCTCGATGTCCGGATGCGTGTGCGGTCGCGCCATGACGCCGGTGTGCCTCTGCCGCCAGACCCGCAGGCCCATCTCGTTTTCATGCTTGGTTTCAACCGGGGCGGGGGAGCGGGCCATAGTTACTATTTAAGAGAGGTTGCGAAATAAACGGAAAGAAAGTTTTGAATAGTTCTGCTAACCTCCGCCCCGTCATGGAACCTCAACGCTTTCACAATCACCTGCCCCCCCCGCCCGTCGTCAACGTCCCGGAGGCCCGCGTGCCCACCGACCTCGACGAATACCTTTTCGACCTCAACGGCTTCGTCATCATCAAGGGCGCGCTTTCGAAGGCGGAAGTCGCCGACGCCAACGCCCGCATCGGGCAGATTCCGCGGTCGCTCCCGCGCAAGGGCTGGCACGGCTGGGTGCAGCGCGAGGATCACCCGGAGCACCGCGGCATCAGCTACCAGCAGGTCTATGAACTCGGCGGCACGTTCGAGCGGATGATCGACCACCCGAACTGGATCAACTACGTCACGCGCTTTGTCGGCGGCCACGACTGCTTCGACTACCATCACGGCCCGCTCTTCATCGACGAAAACTTCTACACCATCCGCGGCCCGGGCGAGGCGATCCCGCTGCACGCCGGCGGCCACGACCGCGCCAAGCGCATGTCATTCGGGTATCACAACGGTCGTTTTCAGTGCAACCAGATCAACGTCCTGGTGGCGTTCAGCGACATCGGCCCCGGCGACGGCGCGACCATGGTCATCCCTGGTTCCCACAAGTCCAATGTCATTCACCCGTATTTCCTCCGCCCCAACCGTCAGGACGAATGGGGCGATGGCGGCGGCGCTTCCGTCGACGGCGTGCCGGGCGCGATCGAGGTGCACATGGAGGCGGGCGACGCGATTATCTTTGTCGACGCGACCTGCCACGGTTCCGCCAAACGCGTGAACAAGGGCGAGCGCCTCATCTCGGTCTACCGCTACGGCTCGTCGTGGAACCGCACGCGTTGGGGTTACCACGCCTCGCCGGAACTGCTGGCCCGCGCCAATCCTTTCGCGAAGAAGATCATCAACCCGCAGGACTACGTCCGCCCGCCTGGCACGGAAGCGCGCTGGTAAGCGCGGTGGTTGTAGGGCGAGGATTCCAATCCCCGCCTCGATGACCAAGCGTGATCGCATCGGAGGGGTTTGAAACCCCGCCCTACAGTTCAAGCGCCCACCGCCAGCAGTCGTTCGGTGAGCGCAAGCAATCGCCGCCGCAACGGCTGGCCGCGCTCGGCGAAGGCGCGCTGGTGGTGTTCGTATTCCGCTCGCCCCGCTGCGTTCTCGATCGAAATCGGCGCGAAGCCCAACGTGCGCAGGTCATACGGACTCGCGCGCATGTCGACCTCGCGCACGTCGCGCGCCAGCTCGAAGCAATCGGCGACGAGTTTGGCCGGCGTGAAGGGCGCGAGTTTGAAGGCCCACTTGTAGAGGTCCATGTTGGCGTGCAGGCAGCCGCGCTGCTCGAATTGCGCCGTGGTGGCGCGCGCGGGTTGCAGGCGGTTCAGCGGCCGGGCCGGCGTGGTGAAGAAACGAAACGCGTCAAAGTGCGTGCAGGTCACGGGCCCGGCTTCGACGATTCGGGCAATCTCATCGGGGGTAAAGCGCAGCGGCCAGGCGTTGTGCCGGATTTCGTCCGGCGTTTGCCGATAGACCATCGCCCACTCGTGCAGGCCGTAGCATCCGAAAAACGCAGGCCGTTCCAGCGTCGCGCTGAGCAGCTCGCGCAGCCACGCCACAAAGGCGCGGCGATGCACGGGCAGCTTCGCGGGGTCGACCATCACGCCATCGTCCGTCTCGCGGTATTCCGACCAGCGCAGAAAGTCCTTGGCGGCCTCTTCGCCGAGAATCACGTCCGGCCCAGGATGCCAGCGCCGCAGCCACGCGGGCCGAAACCCGTAGTAGCTGAAGAGAAAATCGTAGACTGGATGTTTCTCACCGCGCGCCGCGCGCGCTTGGTGCGGATCCGTCCATGCGCGCACGCGCCGCTCGTGGGCGGCCTGGCGGTCACGCCAGACAGGCTCGGCGAGCAGGGCGGTTTTGACGGCGGTCGCAGGCATTGGGTCGGCCGAAGAAGACGCAAAACGCCTCCTGAGTCAAAAGGTGCGAAATTGTAGGGCGGGGTCGGTGGCCCCGCCCTACATGTGATCAATACGTGTTCGCCAGCGACTGCCAGGTGAGCGCGCGCTTGATCGCACTGGCTTTGACCGGTGCGGCGAATTCCACGAACGCATCCTTCTGTTCGTGGGGATACAACTCGAAGTAGTTGTCGCTGCACTGGATGGCGCCGAGGCCCGGCAGATCAAAGGCGAAGCGATGCTGGAACGCGTCGGAGCGGAACGTGAGCAGCGCCTGCGTGGGCGTTAGCCGGCGCACCGTGACCTGGGTTTTTGCCGCCGGGAGATCGAGAAAGCGCGGTGGCGTGAGGAACACCGTTTCCTCGCTCACCCGCTGGTCGTGCACTTCCAAGGCGATGCGGAGGTAAACGTGATCGCGGCCGTGCTGCGCGAGCAGTTCGCCGAGGGCGAGCGTGCGTTGCTTTATGCTTTGGCCGGGGCGCAGGCTGACCTTGGTTTTGCCCGACAGCAAAATGCGGCCGTCGAGATGGAACAGGTCCCACAGCAATACGCCGGGCGCGGCCGTCGGGGCGTCGTAAACGGTGAACAGTTCGACCCGGTCCACCGTGCTGCGGCGGTAGTTGCCGATGATGGCCGACTCCGATCCGGGCACGTGCGCGGAGGCGAGGGCCGGCGCGAAGAAGCGCCGCGCCACGTGATGCAGCGCCTTCCAGCGGCCGGTGTGTTCGATCGAACTCCACGAGGCGACGGGCCAGCAGTCATTGAGCTGCCAATAGACCGCGCCCATGCAGCGGGGCATGCTGCGCCGGTAGTGCTCAACGCCCGTCTGCATGCAGGAGGCTTGGTTGAGCTGCGCGAGATAGATGAGCGCGTCCTGGTGCTTCGGGAAACGGTAGAGCCGCGACACGTAGTCGAGGATGATCTGGTTGCCCGCGGCGTTCTTCTGATGGTTCTCCATCACCGGGCCGAAGACGTTGTCGTCGCCGGGCGTGGCAAAAGTGGCGTTAGTCGCGGGCGAGCTGTAGCTCTGCATGCCGAACTCCGACACGAAGCGGAAACGCCACTTCTCGTAATCCTTCACCGGGTGGCGCGCATGCCAGACGTCCCAGAAGTGCGTGTCGCCGCTGACTTCGCCGAGCGCCTTGATCGAGTAGTCGTTGCTGCGGCCCTCGCCGCGGTAGGGCGAGGTCGGCCAGTAGGCGGTGACGCCATCGTGCGCCGCGACGGCCGCGGGGAGCACGCGATGAAACACCGCGTCGTAGTTACGGCGCAGCTTGCGGTCGGCCTTGAGCGCGTCCCAGTTGAGCGTCTCGATCTCGTTGTTGCCGCACCAGAGTGCGAGCGAGGCGCGGTGGCGGATCCGGCGGATGTTGTCCTCGGCCTCGCGCCTCACGCTGGCGAGGAAATCGCGGTCGCCCGGGTAGAGTGTGCAGGCGAACATGAAGTCCTGCCAGACCATCAGGCCGAGTTCATCGCAGACATCGTAAAACTCTTCGCTCTCGTAGAGACCGCCGCCCCAGACGCGGACCATGTTCATGTTGGCCCGCACGGCGGACACGAGGTCACGCTCGTAATCGGCGCGCGTGAGGCCCGCGACGAAGCTGTGCGCGGGAATCCAATTGGCGCCCTTCGCGAAAACCGCGCGACCGTTGACCTTGAATTGGAACGACTCGCCCCAGCGATCCTGGTGGCGGTCCAACTCCAGCGTGCGCAGGCCGATGCGGCGCGTCCATGTGCCGAGCTCACGTCCATCGCGCCCCACCGCGCGCACCGTCACCGTATAAAGCGGCTGAGCCCCCTGTCCGGCGGGCCACCACAGTCGCGGCGATTTGATTTCCAAGACCAGCGCCCCAGCCCGGCCCGCGACCTCGCCGACCACCGCGCCGCCGAGGGAAGTTGTAACGTAATACGTTACAAACCGATCCCCACGGGCGAACTCAGGGGTGAAAGTGAGGGTGACGCGGCCGCGGGTGGAGTGGTTCTGGGTGACGCGCACGGACTCGAGGCGGTTGGCGCTCCAGGCCTCGAGGCGGAGGTCGCGCCAGATGCCGGAGGTGACGAAGCGCGGACCCCAGTCCCAGCCGAACTGGCACTGCTCCTTGCGGCAGACCGAGCAGCGGCCGACGGAGTCGTTGAACTCCTTGGGTTGATGCTCGGGCCGGGTTTTGGGCGAGGCCTGGCCGGCGCTGGCGAAGATGAAGCGCAGCTCGTTGCGTCCGCGCTTGAGGAGGCGTTTCACATCCCAGCGCCACGTCACGAACATGTTGTCGGTCGACGCGACCTTGCGGCCGTTGACGTAGACGGTGGCGAGCGTGTCGAGGCCGTCGCAGACGAGCTCGAGGACCTCCTCGCGCAACAGCGCGGCGGACACGGTGAAACTCGCGCGGTATTCCCAATCGCGATGCTCGATCCACTGCAGATCGAGTTCGTTGGTGCCGAAAAACGGATCCGGAATCAGCGCATGGCGCCGCAGGTCGCGGTGCACGCACCCCGGCACGGTGGCCTCACGCCAGGGTGAACGTTCGGTCGCGTCGCGAAATTTCCAATCAGCGGAGGCAAGGGGCAGGGTGGGCATCGGGAGGTGACTTTTGACGGCGCGCGGCGGGCGCCAAGTTCGGAGTTGGCCTGATGCCGAATAACCGCGTTCAGAGCCGTGCGAGGAGGCGGCGGACGCCTTCGACCGGGGGCTCGGTGATCAAGTGCAGGGTGTGGTTGGCGCCGAGAACGGCCGTGACGGCGGCTCGCGCGACGGGGGCGTGAAGGATCACCCCGCTCAGGCCGACTGGCAGGGGCGAGGGTGGGGTGAGGCCGAACAGGCTTTGGCTCACGGTTTGGGCAAGCCGCGCCAAGGCTGCGGCCGAATCCGCCAGGATGTCGCGGGCGATGGGGTCGGCGTCGGCCAGTCCCGTGACCAGCGGGGCGAGACTCGCGAGCAGGGACTGGGGGGTGTCGGGCGCGTAGAGGTGGCGCGAGAGGGCGTTGGCGTCGTGCAAGCCCAGGTGGTCGCCCACCGCGCGGCCCAGGGCCGAACCGGGCAGCCAGCCCTGCAACTCGAGTTCCGTGCGCGCCATGGCGCGCCGCCCGAGGTCGGGGGCGCTGCCGGGGTCGCCCAGGCGCCAGCCAAGCCCGCCGGCGTAGTGGGGTGCGAGATCGGGGCCGCGGGCGGTCACGAAGGAACCGGTGCCGGCATGCAGCGCCAGGCCGGGTCGGCCGGCGGTGGCGAGTTCGAGGATGGGGATGGAATCGTCGTGTTGCTGCACCGCGCCATAGCCCGTGACGCCGGCAATGAACTCGCGCCAAAAAAGCCGGTTTCCGGACATGCAGAACACCGTGTGCGTGATTGTCGGGTTCCCGGCGCCCGTGACCAGAGCGCGCAGGTTGTCATTGATGAGCGCCGTGATGGCGTCGCGCGCCGCCAAGCTAGGGCTGCAGCCGCCGGCGGTGCGGCGGGCGCGCACGGCGCCGGTCTCGTCGACGAGAATAAACTCGGTTTTCGTGCCGCCGCCGTCGATGCCGATGCGGGCGTTCATCACGCGAGCGGCTTGCTCAGGCGATGCTTGTAGAATTCGCCCACCTGCCGGTTGTGCTCGATCGCGCCGGGCAAGTTCTGGCTGCGCAGCACGGGCAGCGCATGGCCTTGGGCCTGCATCCACGCCATGACTTCCAGCATGAGCAGGTTGAGTAGCATGCCGCCGATGAGCGTCGAGGTCGGGCCCGACATGAGGCCGTCGCCGAGGTCGATCAGCGTGTCGCCGGGCACCCCGAGGTTGTCGAGCACATGGTCGGCGACTTCGTGAAGCTTTTTGCCGCCGGGGTGAACCGTCTTGGCGGAGGAAGACATGGCGACCGAGGTCAGGCCCACGACGTGGAGACCCTTCGCCTTGGCGTAGAGCGCGACCTCGAGCGGCGAAGAGTTTTTGCCCGAGTTGGAAATGACGATGATCGTCTCGCCCGGCCGCATTTCATAGCGTCGGTCGTAGCGGCCGGCGAGTTCCGTGCCGTAGCCGACCAGGTTCTCGATATATCCGCCGGTGGGATCGAGGACGCCGTTGACGCACACCAGGCCGCCGGCGCGACCGATGATTTCGCGGGCAATGACCTCACTGTGCCCGCTGCCGAAGACGTGCAGCATGCCCCGCGCGGCGAGATTGGCGCCGATGAGCGGAGCGAGCGCGGCGAGCACCGGCTGGTTTATTGCGCGCGCGGCGGCGAGCAGCGCGGTCGATTGTTGATAGAAGGCGTCGGCGGGGGAGGACATTATAGAGAGTGAATATACAGCGGTAGGATTTGCTTTATTAATCGGGGTCGGCCGTTTTGCTGGTCGGGCCCCAACCATGAAGACTCCATTCCGTTCCTTGGTCGTTTTGGCGGCCGCAGTCTCTATCACCCTTGCCGCCCGCGCCGTCAACGCCGAGGACTACGCGCACGAGGATGCGTTCAAGCAACTGATGCTATCGCCGGATGGTCAAAAGCTCGCGTATTCGCAGACGATCAAGGGGGACCACATCGTCTTCGTGCAGGATCTGGCATCGGGCAAGAAATTCGGCATCAACTTGGAATCGTCGGACAAGGCGCTTTCGCGCTCGGCGAGCTACTTCTGGAGTGCGAGTCACCGCTTTGTCTGCCAATACGAAGGCCAATATTACACGGTGGACGATGATGGCACCAACGCACGGGCCAGCATTCCGTATGGCGGGTTGGTGCACAACTTTCGCGACGAAAAGAGTGGCGCGTTGCTGATCAACGGCCTCGAGCTGCAGCGCGCCGAGAACATGGGCCGGGTGGATTTCGCTTACGTGCCGCGGCCCTACGTTCACCGGGTAAACACCATCGGCGCCAGCGGCATCGACAAGAGCCGGGTGACCATTATCCGCGTGGTCGACAATCCCGGGCATGTGCTGGCGTGGTTGGCGAACGCCGCGGGCGAGGTGCTGGCCGGCACGGTGTTTAAGGGCGACCAGTTCCGCGTCGTCTACCGCGAGTCCACCAAGCGCGAAAACTGGGAGGCGTTGCCCGGGTTGGACTGGAGCGACCCCTCCAGCCGGGCCGTGGGCTTTTCGCTCGATAGCAAGACCCTTTACGTGAGCCGGCTGGGCGAGACCGGGACTTGGGGGTTGTATCCCTACGACCTCGCGGCGCGGACCCTGGGCCAAATCATGGTCGGCAGTCCGACCTATGACCTCTTTCACCCCTTCTACAATGGCGGCACGAACGGGGTGGCCCAAAACCACCTGATTTACTCGCCCAAGGAAGAGCGCCTGCTCGGCGTGCGTTACAATGTCGATGTGCCCAAGACCGTGTGGGTCGATCCGGAACTCGCGGCGGTGCAGGCCGCCCTCGACCAGACCCTGCCGGGCAAAACCAACAGCGTGGTGAGTTTCAGTGATGACCTCCAGCGCCTGGTCCTGTTGTCGTGGTCAGCCAGCGATCCCGGC
>JAPOIC010000146.1 GCA_029979145.1 Opitutaceae bacterium | reverse complement strand
CGCATGTAGAACGCCTTGATCGCGCGCGGGTAGTTATAGACGGTCACCGGGCACTTGAAGTGCTCCTCGGTGAGGAAGCGCTCATGCTCGGCCTGGAGGTTGGCTCCCCACGACACGGGATGCTCCCAAGTCTTGCCGCAGCTCGTGAGGATTCCCACGGCCTCGGTGTAACTGCAGCGCACGAAGGGCTTCTCCAACACGAAATCGAGGCGCGCCAGCAGGTCCTTGTCGACAAACTTGCTGAAGAATTCGAGATCAGCAGCGCAGTTTTCGCGCACGTCGCGCACGAGGGCCTTCACGAACTCCTCGGCCAGGTCCATGTCGCCCTGCAGGTCGCAGAACGCCATTTCCGGCTCGATCATCCAAAACTCCGCGGCATGGCGCGAAGTGTTGGAATTTTCGGCGCGGAAGGTCGGGCCGAAGGTGTAGACGTTGCTCAGCGCGCAGGCGAAGATCTCCGCCTCCAACTGGCCGCTGACGGTGAGGAAGGCCTTGCGGCCGAAGAAGTCCTGCGCGTGGTCGACCTGGCCGTCTTCCGTGCGCGGCGGCTGACCGACGTCGAGGGTGGTGACGCGGAACATCTCGCCCGCGCCCTCGGCGTCGCTCGCGGTGATGATCGGCGCGTGGACGTAGTGAAAGCTGCGCTCCTGGAAGAACCGGTGCACGGCGTAGGCGAGGCGGCTGCGCACGCGGAACACGGCGCCGAAAAGGTTGGAGCGGGGCCGCAGGTGGGCGATCTCGCGCAGGAACTCCAGCGTGTGGCCTTTCTTCTGCAGCGGGTAGGTGGCGTCGGCACCACCCACGACCTTGAAGGTGGCGGCGACGACTTCCCACTTCTGGCCCGCGCCCTTTGATTCTACCAGCTGCCCAGTCACCTCGATGGCGGAGCCGGTGTGCGCGTGGGCCACGGCGGCGTAGTCGGGCAATGTGGCATCGACGACGATTTGCACGCCCTTGAGGGACGAGCCGTCGTTGAGTTCGACGAAGGAAAAGGCCTTGGAGTCGCGCCGGGTGCGGACCCAGCCTTGGAGAAGGATGGCGTCCGCCGGACCGGCGGCGTTGAGGGCGTCTTTGACGAGAGTGCGTTGCATGGGTTTTTGCCAGCAACACAGCGCCCCCGGCCCGCGGAGGCAAATCCGGAAAGTCCCGCGTCATCCGACGATAAATCGCATTGAGCGAGACCGACCCGACCGCCACAGTCGGGGCAACCCCAACCCCTCCACTGCCCATGAATTGTTACGTCCCGGCGGAATCCCTCCCCGGCGAAACCCGTGCGGCCCTGACTCCCGCGACCACTGCGGCCCTCGTGAAGCTCGGTCTGACCGTGCACGCGCAGGCCGGCCTCGGCCGGAAAAGTCACTATGCCGACGAAGATTACGCCAAGGCGGGGGCGACCCTCGTCTCCGATCATGCTGCGGCTCTGGCCGCAGCCGACCTCGTCTTGCGGGTGCGCAAACCGCCCGCTGCCGATGTCGCCGCCATGAAACGCGGTGCCTGGCACCTGAGCTTCCTTGATCCCTTCAACGAGAAGGAACTCATCCAAGCCTTTGTCGCGGCCGGTGTGAACGCCGTGAGTTTGGAGATGATCCCGCGCACGACCCTGGCGCAAAAAATGGACGCGCTCAGCTCGCAGGCGAGCCTCGCTGGCTATGCGGCCGTGATCGAAGCGTCGCAGCGCCTCGGCATGGCGCTGCCAATGATGATGACCCCCGCCGGCACGATCCTGCCGGCCCGCGTCTTCGTGATCGGCGCGGGCGTGGCGGGCCTGCAGGCCATCGCCACGGCCAAGCGCCTCGGCGCGCGCGTCGAGGCTTTCGATACGCGTCCGGTGGTTGAGGAACAGGTGAAATCGCTCGGCGCGAAGTTCGTGAAGATCGACCTCGGCGAAACCGGCCAGACCGCCGGCGGCTATGCCAAGCAGCTCACGCCGGAGCAGGTCGCGAAGCAACAGGCGGGCATGGCCAAGATCATTGCGCAGTCCGACATCGTCATCACCACGGCCAAGGTCTTCGGCCGCCGCGCCCCGCGGCTGGTCACGCAAGCCATGCTTGACGGCATGAAGCCCGGCAGCGTCGTGGTCGACATCGCGGTGGAAAGCGGCGGCAACGTCGAGTCGTCCAAACCCGGCGAGGACGTCGTGACCCCGCGCGGGGTCACGATCATCGGTCATCCCTGTTTGGAGGCCACGACGGGCTTCCACGCCACGCAGGTGCTGGCGGCCAACTTCGCGGCGTGGGTCACGCATTTCTGGGATGCCGACGCCAAGGTGCTGCGCACCGATCCGCCCGACGAGATCCTGCAGGGCTGCCTGATCACCCGTGAAGGCGCGGTGGTGCACCCGCAGTTCACCGCCAAACCCTGAACCCCGCCGACCATGGAACTCATTCTGCTCTTTTTCATCTTCACGCTCTCGGGCTTTCTCGGCTTCGAGCTCATCGCCAAGGTGCCGTCGCAGCTGCACACGCCGCTGATGTCCGGCTCCAACGCCATCTCGGGCATCACCATCGTCGGCGCGTTGATCGCCGCCGGCGCGGACGACGGTTCGTGGATCACCACCGTGCTCGGCACGGCCGCGGTGACGCTGGCCATGATCAACGTGATCGGCGGCTACTTCGTCACCGACCGCATGCTCGGCATGTTTAAGAAGAAGGATTCGAACCGGAAGGAGGGTTCGTTATGAACCTCGAGACGCGCGAAATCCTCGTCAACGGCGCCTACATCGTGGCGTCGATCCTGTTCATCCTCGGCCTCAAGATGCTCGGCCGCCAAGGCACGGCGCGCCGTGGTAATCTGCTCTCCGGCGTGGGCATGCTCATCGCCATTGTGGTCACGCTGCTGGACCGGCACATCATCGATTATCACTGGATCGCGCTTGGCCTCGTGGCCGGCACCGTGATCGGGCTCGCCTGCGCGCGGCTCATCAAGATGACCTCGATGCCGGAGATGGTGGCGCTGCTCAACGGCTTCGGCGGCCTCGCCTCGTTGATCGTCGGCGCCGCGGAGTATTTCCGCATTCGCGGCGGCACGGTGCTGCCGGACCATCCGGCGTTCACCGCGACCGTAATCGCGCTCACAATCCTGATCGGCGGCATCACATTCACCGGCTCGGTTTATGCCTTCTGCAAGCTGGCCGAGTGGCTCAGCGGCCGACCGATTCTTTTCAGCGGCCAGCACGTGGTGAACGGCCTGTTGGTCGCGATCACAGTGGTGGCCGGTGGACTCTACGTGGTGACCGGTGATCCGGCGATGCAGCTGCTGGCATTCGGTGCGTTTACGCTCGGCTCGCTGATCCTCGGCTGGACGCTCGTCATGCCGATCGGCGGCGGCGACATGCCGGTGGTGATCTCGATGCTGAACAGTCTCTCGGGCCTCGCGGCCTGCGCGGCTGGATTCGTGATCAGCAACAACGTCCTGATCGTCGCCGGCTGCCTCGTGGGCACCAGTGGCGTGATCCTCACTGCCATCATGTGCAAGGCGATGAACCGCTCGCTGGCGAACGTGCTGTTCTCCGGCTTTGGCGCCGCGCCGGCAGCTACGAATGCCGGCGAACCCGGCGCAACCGTTCATGGCGAGCTCAAGCCCATCTCGGCGGAGGACAGTTTCGCGGTGCTCGAGGCCGCGCGCCAGGTGGTCATCATTCCGGGTTACGGCATGGCCGTGTCCCAGGCGCAGCACGTCGTGCGCGAACTGGCGGAGATGCTGGAGAACAACGGCGCCGAGGTGCGTTTCGCGATTCACCCCGTGGCCGGGCGCATGCCGGGGCACATGAACGTGCTTCTTGCCGAGGCCAACGTGCCTTACGAGCAGCTGGTCGAGATGGACGCGATCAACCCCCTGATGCCGTCGATGGACGTCGCCATCGTGATCGGCGCCAACGACGTGGTTAACCCCGCCGCGGCCAGCGACAAGGCGTCGCCGATCTACGGCATGCCCATCATCAACGCCCACGAGGCGCGCACGGTCATCTGCCTCAAGCGCGGCAAAGGCACCGGCTTCTCCGGTTTGGAGAACCAGCTCTTCCTGCGGCCCAACACGCGCATGCTTTACGGCGACGCGAAGGGCTCGCTGCAGGGCGTCGTCGCGGAGTTCAAGAGCCTCGCGGCCGGCTGAGTTTGCTTTCGCTTGGCCGGTCCCCGCCGGCTTACCCCAACCCCCATACCCCATGAATGCTTCCCGATTGTTCGCGGCGAGTTGCGTCGCCTTGATTGTCACGGCCATGAGTTTTGCGCTGCGCGGCGAGGCCGCGGGCGCATGGGCCACGGAATTCGCCCTCACCCACGAGCAAGTCGGCTGGATCAACGGCACGGCCTTTTGGGGTTTTACATTCGCCATGGTCGTGGGCGGTCCGCTCTGCGACGCGCTCGGGATGAAGCGAATCGTGGGCCTGGCGGTCGGGGGGCATATCGGCGGCATCCTCCTCACGATTTTTGCGTGGGACTACTGGAGCCTTTACGCGGGCACGTTGATCTTCGGCATCGCCAACGGCTCGGTGGAGGCGGCGTGCAATCCGCTGATCGCCACGCTCTACCCGAAGGACAAGACGACGAAGCTGAATCATTTCCACGTGTGGTTCCCCGGCGGCATTGTCATCGGCGGCCTGCTGGCGTTTGCGCTCGGGCGCGCCGGGCTCGGCTGGAAGGTGCAGTTCGCCACCATGCTCGTGCCGACGGTGATTTACGGCGTGATGTTCCTCGGGCAGGCGTTTCCGCGCACCGAGCGCGTGGAGTCCGGCGTTTCCACCGGCGCGATGTTCGGCGCCTGCGTGCGCCCGGCATTTTTGCTGATGGTGTTGTGCATGCTGCTGACCGCGGCGACGGAGCTCGGGCCGGGCCAATGGATTCCGAATATCCTGACCAATGCCGGTGTGTCCGGCATCTTGGTGCTGGTGTGGATCACCGGATTGATGGCGGTGGGCCGGCAGTTCGCCGGCGTATTTGTGCACCGTCTCGCCCCTTCGGGCATGCTGCTGCTGAGCGCGGTGCTGAGCGCACTGGGCCTTTACGCCATGAGCCGCTCGAGTGGCGGGATGCTTTTCGTCTCAGCCACGGTCTTCGCCCTCGGCGTGTGCTTTTTCTGGCCGACGATGCTCGGCTACGTCAGCGAGAACTATCCCAAGACGGGTGCTCTGGGCCTCGCGATCATGGGCGGCGCCGGCATGCTGAGCGTGAGTTTTGTACTGCCGGTAATCGGCCGGTTTTACGATGAAGGCATCACGGAACGCCTGGCCGGACGCGTCGCGGAAAACCTGCCGGCGGCGGACTGGGCGGCGCTGCAGGCGTCGGCCGGCCTGGAAACGCTTGGCCAGGTCGCCGTGCTCCCGGCGGTGCTGGTGGTCGTCTTTCTCGGGCTTGTGCTGAAGCGGCGCCAGCGCGCGGCGATCAACCTCGGCTGGCGAGCTTGATTTGGAAAACGCGGTCTTGGAATAGGAACACGTAAAGCGTATCGGTCGGGATGTCTCCGAGTTCCACGCCCATTTGCGACTGTACGGTGCTGCCACCGCCGAAGCTTTGCGGGCGGAGGCCGGCGGGGTTGCTGTCAGCGTTGGGGGCATTGGCGCTGACCAAAGGCGGGGCGTAGGTCATTCCACCGTCGCGCGACATGGTGATGCGG